>NZ_CAJYMO010000243.1 GCF_913776365.1 uncultured Chryseobacterium sp.
CCTGTACGAATGCAGAACCGATCTGGCTTGTGAAATAATACCATATCCCGCCAAGGGCCAGCAGCCCGATCACAGAACCTATCGCACCCAGTATTACCGCTTCTATGATAAAAGGTTTCAGGATAAATCTCCTTTTGGCGCCTACCAGCTGCATGGTTTTGATGATGAATCTCTTGGAAAATATTTTCAGACGGATGGAGTTATTGATAAGCACTACCGCCAGGATGAGAAATAAAATGGAAAATCCTAAAATCCATTTCAGGATCCGGCTCAGGTTGTTGTAGACATCCACCATCAGGGTACTGTCGTTCTTTACATCGATGACTCCCGGAACGGCTTTGATGACCTTCAGGGCCTGATCGATTTTTGCGGGATCCACATATTCCGGTTTCAGGGCAATTTCTATGGAGGAAGGGAAAATGTTTTCTTCAAACAGGGCGTCCGCATCAATTCCCATGCTTTTTTTGGCTTCTGCAGAGGCCATTTCCCGTGTAATGTAGGTTGCTTTCTTTACAGGTGCCAGGGTCTGTATTTCCTTGAAAACCTCAGCTTCCATTTTTGCAATCTTTACAGAATCTTTGGCATCATAGTTTTCGTCAAAGTAGGCATTCACTACCAGCTGTTCCTTGATATAATCTGAATATTTCTGGGCATTAATCAGGATCAGCCCCATCAGCCCCAGAAGGAAAAGTACCAGTGCGATACTTACAACTACGGTAATATTGCTGGACCTAAGCCTTTTCTTATTGAATTCATCTACAGATTTAGCCATTAATATTAAAATTTTTGGCTAAAATAGAAAAAATCTTCCGAAATTTGGGAACGAAAAAGGGAAAATCACTGTTAATAAAATCATAAAAACGTTGAGTGTAAAAGCAAAAAAGCATCTCGGTCAGCACTTTCTGACAGATGAAAACATCGCAAGGAAAATCGTGGAAGGCCTCAGTTTTGATGGCTATCATCATACCATGGAAGTGGGCCCGGGAATGGGCGTGCTGACCAAATACCTGCTGGAAAAAGACCAGCACATTCACCTTGCGGAGATCGATACCGAATCGATTGAATACCTTAAAAACAATTATGCCCGGATTACGGAAGAAACCTTTGCCGGGGATTTCCTGAAACAGGATTTCAGCTTTACCAACGGGGAACAGCTTGCCATTATAGGGAACTTCCCTTATAACATCTCTTCACAGATCCTGTTCAAGATTATTGACCATTATGAGCTGATCCCTGAAATGGTAGGCATGTTCCAGAAGGAAGTAGCCGAAAGGACAGCCGCCGTGCCGAGAACCAAAGACTACGGAATCCTGACGGTACTGATACAGGCCTATTATGATACTTCTTACCTGTTTACGGTTCATGAAAACGTATTCAACCCGCCGCCCAAAGTAAAATCAGGAGTCATCCGTCTTACGAGGAACCCGAAAGAAGGGCTGAAAGGAAACGAGGCACTCTTCAAGCAGATTGTAAAGGCCGGGTTCAACCAAAGACGGAAGAAACTTTCCAACGCCCTGAAAATCCTGAATATTCCTGAAAGCCTTAAACAGCATGAATTTATGGATAAGAGAGCTGAAGAACTGAGTGTTCCGGACTTCATCGCTTTTACGCAGCTCTGGAAAGAAAGCTGATGCCATTGCAATCAGGTGCAACATCCTTTTACTGGCTGTTCAGTTCTTACAAAATAAAAAATGCCCTGCAGAAATTCTGCAGGGCATTATCATTTCATATCATCAGCGGGTCCTGATTATTCTCTGTTTTTCAGCATAATCCATCCGGAGTGGCTGATATCGGTTTTCGATTTCGGGTACTGGAAATTGAACTTGTACCAGTAAGTTGCAGTAGGAAGCCTCTTCCCTACCAGCGTTCCGTCCCACACCGGCTTTTCTTTGGAGAACCTGAAGATCTCAGATCCGTAACGGTCATATACCGATCCGGTGAAGTTGTTGAACGTGCCCAGCGAAGTAAGATCAAGGGTATCATTTATACCATCCTGGTTAGGCGTGATGATATTTGCAAAATGAAGGGTATAAAAATCAAGTATCCCTACACAGCTGGTTCCTACCGTCCTCACCTGTAGCTGATAGGTCGTGTTATTCTGAATTCCTGTAAACACATTGGAATTCTGCCATGAAATGCCGCCGTCTGCAGAGTATTCTACGGTCTGCGGAATATTGTTGATCATCGGTACTTCAGCAGTAACGGTAATGGTATTGTTGGCATAATCCACATGGGTGATGAACGGAGAGGCAGCGGCTGATACGGTTGCTGTAAAAGTTTTTGTACAGAATCCGTTGTTGATGGCCACGGTATAGATTCCCCATTCGTCTACATTGATGGTCTGGCTGGTTTCCCCGGTACTCCACAGGTAAGTATAGTTCGGTCCGGTTCCGGCGTCCAGTGTTGCCCGGTCGCCTTCGCAGATCTGCACATCCAGGAGTGCCGAAGTGATTGCAGGCACTACTTCCACGATAATTTTGGCAGGCTGCAGAGACCTGCAACCTTTGGGTCCGATGGAATACACGGAAAAGGTAGTGGTATTATAGAGTGTGGCGGTCTGCGTACCTCCGGTGCCCGGGAAGTTGGCCCATTCGTAGGTAGTTCCTCCGGTAGCGGTAAGGTCCACCGTATCACCAGGACAGATCTTCACTTTTGAAGCCACAAGAGTTACTCCAGGCGTAGGTTCTTTCTCCAGCGTCAGTTCGATCATCTTGCTGCAGAAAGCTCCGTTCGAAACCACTACATAAAGGATCTGGCCATCATTACCGTTATAATGAAGAATATCCTGAATATAACTATTGTTCTGAGCCATCGCATCTGCCTGGTTGACATAAAACCGGAAGACAGCACCGGGTGTCGGCGAAATCAGGGGCATGGCATTCGTCAGATCAAACCAGGGGACATCCGTTGTTGAGCAGAGTAACAATGTAGCATCGAACGCCTCGGGCGTTGTTCCGCCATTGACTTTGATATTAGCTTTTCCGGGGCACGGATTACCGGGAAACAGCACCTGAATCTCGTAATTTCCGGGCTGCGTTGCCGTAATGGTAGGTGTCGTTGCTCCCTGGACAGGATTTCCGTTAAAGTACCATTGGTAATTCAGGTTTGGCTGGTTTACCGAAGCGGTGATGACCTGAGGAACATTATCACAGACATTGATTTCACTCGGCAGTACTGCTCCCGTAGGATCCTGTAATTCCACCCCGATGTTGAAAGATCCGCCTTCCAGGAATACGGCAGAGTCGTAATTCCGGTCAATGGCATCGGCAATTACCATTTTAAAATGGTAGGACTGTCCTGCCACTACAGTAGCGGTAGCCTGCAGAGGCACGGTTCTTCCGTTGAAATTGGTTTCTATATTCCCGTTGTTATATCCTCCGAAAAAATTAACATTGGGAGCACCGCAACCCATACTGCCGCCACTGAAGCTGTTCAGCGGATGGATATTGGTTACACTCACAGGTCCGGTTCCCGGAGCCGGTAATACCGCCATATTCACATAGGGCCCGCCTGCAGTAGGCCTGAGGAGCAACGCAAAGGCATCGGAATACTGGCACGGGAAAAATCCGGTGTATTCTTCTGAAGCGAAAAGGTAATTGAATTTCACTTGGGAAGAGGTAGGTACGAAATCAAATTCCAGTACAACCGCGTCATTGAGGGATACGGAAGGATTGGTAGCTGCCACCAGATCGGGGTCGCTTCCCGTACCCACTGCATACCCTAAAGGCGTATTCACATTGATATAATTGTTACCGGCTTCGCTTGCTTTCCCGGTTACCAGGACAATACCGTCCTTAAAAGGAAAATTGGTGGTTCCTTTGTGGAAATAACCCCACGCCCTGTTTGCATCGGTAGCCGGAGTAGCCGGGCTTACCTGAACATTGGAAACCGTAGGTGTTACACAGGAGTTGGTTCCGGAAGAAATCAGAACATCTTTTACAAGCTGTGTGGGCGTAAAGGCTGAGGCCGGATAAGTAGGTGTATTAACATCAATAAAATCTCCTGCTTTCTTTTCCAGCCCTATTTCAGGCTTCTTAAATGGTCTCGGACTGATCTTCTGAGAATGGACATAACTGCACGATGCTAGAAAAGAAAATAGCAATAGACATCTCTTCATAATATTTTTGTTTCAACAAATTTAATTTTTTTTTAAAGAAATCGCATAGATTATGCTATTTTTTATGATATAAAAAAGACTTCCAGATAAATCGGGAAGTCTTTTTATTCATTTAAAGAAAGATTATGGAGTTAATTTCTGTTTTTAAGGAGAATCCATCCGGACCTTTGCTCCATTTTGCGGCTTGCCGGATTTTCCCACTGTACACGGTACCAGTAGGTGCCTGTAGGAAGATTCAGCCTGCCTCTCATGAGGCCGTTCCAGCTGGTTTCGTCCTTGCTTGCCTTGAATACTTCCTGACCGTACCTGTCGAAAATAGAAGCTGCAAAATTATTATACTTGCTGATTCCGGTAAAGTCGACAACATCGTTCTTCCCGTCGGCATTCGGAGTTACGGCATTGGTTACTACAAAGGTAAAGAAGGTTAAGGTAGTAGAACATTTCGCATCTTTTATTCTTACGACAAGATTGTAATTGGTATTGTCCAGGATGTTGAAAAATACGTTGGAAGCCTGCCATGTAATTCCGCCGTCTGCCGAATATTCCAATGGCCCCCCGGCAGGATTGTCCACAGACACGGTAAGGGTATTTTTCTCATATACCACATTGCTGAACTGAGGAAGCGTAGGGTTAATCAGCTGCGCCGAATATACTTTGGAACATGTTCCGTTGTTAATCGTTACAGTATAGGTTCCAGGAGTGTTGACTGAAATTGTCTGGGTCGTGGCTCCGGTATTCCACAGATAGGTATAATTGGTGCCTGATCCTGCATCCAGGATTCCGAAGTCGCCGGCACAGACCGATACGTCCTTCAGTGCAGAAACGATAGCCGGAACCACTTCGATGGTAATAGTGGTAGGATTAAGTACTTTACATCCGTTTCCACCCAATGCAAAAACAGAATACGTGGTCGTTGGGGCTATCGGTGTCACGATCTGGGTATTTCCGTTTCCGGGTAATCCTATCCATTCGTAGGTTATTCCTCCGGATGCTGTCAGTGTAACGGTCTCTCCTTCGCAAACTTTGGATTTTGAAGCGGCCAGTACGGCTACCGGCGGAGCCACAACAATAGTCACTGTAGCGGAATTGGCGGAAACACATCCGTTGGCTCCTACTGCGGTTACCGTATAGGTAGTGGTGTTTGCCGGAGAAACGACCTGGGTATTCCCATTTCCCGGAAGCCCGCCGCCCCAGTTATAGGTAACCCCTCCGGATGCGGTTAAAGTTACTGATTCTCCTGCACATATCTGCTGTACCGTAGAAGTAAGAGCCACAACCGGTGGCGTAGTATTCTGGGTCACTGTAACACTTTCCGTATAAGAACAGTTCAGGTTACCGGGCTGGTTGATATTGGTTACCGTTAACGTATATATACCGCCGGCGTTCACAACAGGAGTCAGGGTATTGGCTCCCGAGACAATGTTTCCTCCTGTGGTAGTCCATGCAATGGCAGATCCTGCAGGAATTACCGAGGTGCCGGCGTTCAGTGTCAGCTGTGGTGTGGTACAGGTAATCTGCTGCGGTGCATTAATGGTTAAGGTGGTCTGCGGTGTGGATAACAGCTGCAGCGTTACTACATTACGGCATCCCCCGTTGGTTACCAGGACATAAATCGTCTGATTTCCCGCACTGTTAAATACCGCAGGATTCGTGATGTTATTATTGCTTGCATTATTGGCATCCGTTATATTGAGGTAATAAGCAAAGGTAACGCCCGGAGCCGTTGTAATCTGCGGCTGGGCCTCGGTAAGATTGTAGTTGATGCCCCCGGTCTGATAACATTTGAACAGCGTGGCATTCTGTACTGTAATGGGCTGCGTAACCTGTATGGTAACCGTTGCCGGAGCTGTGGAAACACAACCGTTTGCCCCTACCGCCGTTACGGTATAAGTGGCATCAGCGGTTGGGGAAACGGTCTGTACGGCTCCGTTTCCTGTAACGCCCGGACCGGTCCAGTTATAGGTAGCTCCGCCGGAAGCCGTTAAGGTAACGGACTGGCCGGCACAGATCAGTGTTTTTGAGGCTATCAGCCCTGTTGACGGCGGTGCGCTGTCACCGGTAACGGTAACATTGGCAGTGGCTGAGCAGGTTACATTGCCGGGCTGATACAGTGTTGAAATTGTTAAGGTATAAGTTCCAGCTGTATTTACCACCGGATTCAGCGTATTTGCTCCGGAAACAATATTCCCGTTGGCAGTGGTCCAGCTGAAGGTGGCTCCGGCAGGATAGGTTGAACCTGAAGCATTTAATGTCGTCTGCGAGTTGGCACAGGTCAGGACAGCCGGCGTTGCTACAGAAGCTATAATTTCTGGTGCTTTAATAAGCTGCAGCTGGGCAACTTTCGCACAGAAGCCGGTTTTCACAGACACATACACCGTTTGTCCTGCACTCGGAAATGCGGTAGCATTGGTGATAAAGTTTCCATTTCCGTCCTGCGCATCATTCTGATTGATGTAATAAGCGAAGGTGGCTCCAGGCGTTGTGCTTATTGAGGATTGCGCTGAAGTCAGATTGAAGAGGGCATTCCCCTGGGCATAACATGCGGTAAGCGTTGCGTTCTGTACGGTAGGCGAAGTTCCGCCGACAATGGTTACGGAAGCGGTTCCCGGACATGTATTTCCGGGCAGGAAAACCTGAACGGTATAAGTACCGGGCTGGGTAGCGGTGTATGAAGCCTGGTTAGCACCGGGAATAGGGGTTGTCCCCAGCAGCCATTGATAAGTAGCGCCTGCTCCCTGTACGGAAGCAGTGAAAGTCTGGGGCGTGTTGTCGCAGACATTAATGGAAGACGGGAGGGTTACGCCTCCGGGTCCCAGTACCTGAACTCCGATATCGAAAGATCCGGCCTCCAAAAAAACGGCAGAATCAAAATTGGAATCCTGATAATCCGCCAGTACCATTTTAAAATGATAGGTTTCTCCCGGCGTCACCGTTGCAGTTGCCGTAAGCGGAATGGTTCGGCCGTCAAAATTGGTTTCCACCTGAGGGTTATTGATGCCGGCAAAATACTGGACATTCTTAGGTCCGCAGGGTAAATTGCCCGGAATAATATTGGTAACGCTCACAGGTCCCGCACCTCCCGGAAGAACCGCGAGATTCGTATAGGTAGGATCGGTTGCTTTTTTCAGCAGCAGGGCAAAACCGTCGGATATGTTACAGGTAAAATTGCTCTGGTATTCTTTAGAGGCAAATAAATAACGGAAAGACACTTTTGTGGAAGCCGGCACGAAGTCAAATTCAATATAAGTGGCATCCCTAAGGTTGGCATTACTCACATTTAAGGCCGTTGCGAGATCGGTATCCCCACTTGAAGGCAGAGGATCGCTGAGTGTTCCCTGGAAATTGTTCCCTGTTTTTCTGGCATAACCGGTGGTGAGAACAATTCCTTTGTCGAAAGGGAAGCTGGTAGAGGCTTTGTTGAAATAACCCCAGCTTCTGTTCTGGTCACTGATGGCGAGGTTCGGGGAAACGACCACGTTGCTTATATTGGCTGAAGAACATGAAGATCCGCCGCTGATGAGCACATCTTTTACCAGCTGCGTTATGCTGTAGCTTGATTCGGGGTATCCTGCTGCGTTCACATCGATGAAGACGCCTGCCTTCATACTTTCAGCTGCAGGTTTCTTCGCTGCCACTGTCCGCTGCCGGTCCTGTGCAGACAGGCTACCTCCTAGACATACTGAAAGCAAAGCCAAAAATAAATTTTTTGTCCTCGTGTTTAACATTTTATACTATTTTAAACAAAAATACTATTTTTTTTGATTGAATTTCAACCGGGAGCAAATTACATTGGCATTCATGCAAACGTTTCTGTTCATATTTTCGCAATGTAAATCTTATTAAAATAAAGAAGACCGGCACAGTGCCGGTCTTCCTAAGGGTTTTCAATCTTTGGGATTATTCAAAATTTTTGAGCAGGATCCAGCCTGTTTTCAGGGTTGGCTTCTTGCTTGCCGGATCTTCGAAAACGATCTGGTACCAGTAAGATGACGTCGGCAGGCGTTTTCCCTGGAAGAGGCCGTCCCAATACGGCTGTAAGCTGCTTGCCCTGTAGACTTCTTTTCCGTAACGGTCAAAAATAGAGGCTTTGAAATCTTTGTTTTTCAGGATTCCCCTGAAATCTATGATATCATTGATGTTGTCACCGTTCGGCGTGATTACGTTCTGCATGATGAAAGTAAAATAGTCAAGGAAACCGACACAACTGGTATTCTTCACCCTTACCCTTATGGAAACTACGATATTCCTGGGTACATTGGAGAAGGTATTGGAATTCTGCCATGTTGCTCCGCTGTCTATGGAATATTCAAGCGCTCCGTTGCTTGGGTTGCTTGCCGTAAGAGCCAGTGTCCCGCTTTCATTGTAATCCACATTGATGATCTGCGGAATAACGGCCTGAATTACCTGCACTGTGAATGCTTTGGTACATACTCCATTGTCGATGGTTACCGTATAGGCTCCCGGCGTTCCTACGGAGATGGTCTGCGAAGTATCTCCGGTGTTCCAAAGGTAGGTATAGTTCGGTCCTGTGCCGGCATCCAGCGTAATCACGTCACCGGTACAGATGAATCCGCCCCGTACGTTAGAGGTAATGGCAGGAACTACTTCTACGGTAATGGTTAACGGTGCAGCCTGGCATCCGTTCGCTCCCGTTCCCACTACAGTATAAGAAGTCGTGGTGGTAGGGGAAACCGTTTTTGTATCTCCCGTTCCGGAAACACCGCCAGACCATGCATAGGTAACAGCACCTGAAGCGGTAAGGACTACCGATTCGCCCTGGCATATTTTGTAGTCATTGGAAGTCAGCGTTACGGTAGGTTTTACCTTGTTTTCGGTAACGGTTACATTGGCCGTTGCGGTACAGGTGGCACCTGGCTGGTATACTTTGGTAATGGTTAATGTATAGGTTCCTGCCTTATCAACCACAGGGTTTGCGGTGGTAGCCCCTGAAACGATGTTCCCGCCTCCTGAAGCCACCCAGTTGAAGGTAGATCCTGCCGGGTATACCGATGCTGCTGCATCCAGGGTAATCTGCTGCGTGGCGCAGGTAATGACCTGGGGAGCCGCAATGGTAGCAGTCATCTGGGAAGCTTTTACGAGCTGGAGCTGTGCCACCTTGGAGCAGAAGCCTTTGGCAACATTTACATAAATGGTCTGTCCGCCGTTACTTGAAAAGGTAGTCGGCGCAGTGATATTGAGGTTATTTCCCTCAACTGCATCCGCCTGGTTCAGATAATACTTGAATGTGGTTCCTGTGGTGGTGGTCAGATAAGGTTCTGCCTGGGTAAGATTAAAGATAGCATTTCCTGTGGTGTAACAGGCAGTGAGCGTCGCATTCTGAACGGTAGGACTGGTCCCTCCGACAATGGTAATGACTGCTGATGCAGGACACTGGTTCCCCGGCACCATAACTTTTACTTCATAGGCTCCCGGAGAAGTGGCGATATAAGTTACGCCTGTCGCACCATTGATCGCAACCCCGTCTTTGTACCATTGGAAAGTCATTCCCGGAGTTACCGTTAGGAGTGCCGTCAGTACCTGAGGGGTATTGTCACACATGTTTACGGTACTTGGCAGCACAACTCCGCCGGCTCCTACGATGCTGATTCCGATATCAAATGAGCCTCCTTCCAGGAATACGGCAGAATCGAGGGTCTGGTCATTATAGTCGGCCAGTACCATTTTGAAGTGGTAAGCTACTCCCGGGGTCACATCGGCGGTTGCCGTCAGCGGGATTACCCTTCCGTTGTAATTGGTTTCGATGCTGTTGGTATTATAACCTCCGAAATAGTTTGCATTTACAGCCGGGCAATTGGTTGGAAATGCATTTCCGTTGAATTGATTCGCCGGACGTATATTGGTCACACTTACAGGTCCTGCCGTACCGGGAAGTATGGCAACATTGGTATAGGCACCTCCCGCAGCCGGCCTGATCAGTAAGGCAAATGCATCTGAATAACTGCATGGAAAAGTGCTTGTATATTCTTCAGAAGCAAACAGGTAATTGAATTTCACCTGGTTGGAATTGGGAACGAAATCAAACTCCAAGGCTACCGCATCCCGCTGGTTGGTGATATTGGTATTGGTAGCGGCAGCAAGATCAGCATCCCCTGTTTGGGATATTGTCCCCTGAAGGTTTGATGATATAGCTGAATTACCGGCCTCTCTGGCATAGCCTGTGGTCAGAACAATTCCGTTGGCAAAGGGGAAAGCGGTAGTTCCCTTGTTAAAATACCCCCAGAACCGGTCGTTATTGGTAACCGCGTGATTTGGGGTTACGGTTACATTGGTCACATTCGGGGCTCCGCAGCCTGACTGTCCGTTGATAAGAACCTGCTGGACCAGCTGCTGGATGCTGTAGGAAGATTCAGGATAAGAAGCGGCATTCACATCAATGAAAGCACCGGCTTTCATACTGGCTGCCGTTAATTTCACTTTTCCGTTGGTACGGGAAGTATTCTGTGCCCACAAAGATCCCGAAACAAAAAGAAATACTAAAAAAAGATAGTAATTTTTTAATCTATAGTGTAACATTTTATTGTTGTTTGTTCAAAAGTACTAAATTCTGAATAAAAAAAGCCTCAAATATGTATTATTTATACTAAAAACTTAATTTATTCATGAAAATTACAAATAACAGATAATATATCCGGCTAAAATTGAAAGGCTGATAAAAATTTGTCTTTTTTATCAGCCTTCTCCAGTCACCGTACTGAAAATGTACCTCTTACGCCGGAATTACTCTTTCTTCAGCTCTTCGATTTTGTTCTGAAGCTCTTCGATCATATCTTTCAACGCTTTGATTTCATTTTTATTGGAACTTACATTGCTTTTCAGCATTACGTTTTTTGCCCGCTCGCTGTGGTCTTCATCATCTTCCTCTTCATTGATCTCTTCAATATCTTCCTGAATATCCTCGATATCCTCATTGATTTCCTCAATGTCTTCACTGATCTCTTCGATATCTTCGCTGATTTCTTCTATGTCTTCCTGAATGTCTTCAATGTCCTCCTGAATGTCTTCAATCTTTTCATGGCTTTTGTTCACCGACATCTGAATGAAGATCGCCAGGTAAATGGCTTCCAGCGAGACCACGGTGGTGAGAATGAGGAGCATTTTGTCAAATGCTACCAGGTGAAGCACCGGCAGCAGAAAAGAAATAATGAAGAATAACGTATGGGCAATCAGGGAAGGAATGGAACCGATCCACCAGGTAATGCCATTGGCTATTTTTTCCAGGACTTCTGTCTTTTCTTCGTACTTTTTCATGGTGTTTTCTTTTTAAAACAATTCTTTGGTTACGCCCAGTCCGAAAAGGGCAAAATCATATTTTGCAGGATCTGAATCATCAAATTTCCGGATCATGAGATCAAGTTCTTCCACCGTCTTCCAGTCGTTCTGGGTTCTTGAAATCAGCCCCAGCTTACGGGAAATATTCCCGGTATGGACGTCCAATGGAATGGATAGGTATTTCGGGTCTATTTTATCCCAGATTCCAAAATCCACGCCACGGCGGTCGTTGCGCACCATCCAGCGGAGAAACATCATGATTCTTTTGGTCGATGAGTTTTTATACGGCGAACTTACATGCTTATGGCTGCGGTGTTTTTCCGTCCCCAGGAACCGGCTCCTGAAACGTTCTACCGAATGCATGAAATTCGATTCCTCTTCCCGGAGCAGGAAAAGGTTTTCCAGACTTTCATGTTCTGCATACATGCGGCGGAACTGACTGATAAAATACGCAAAATCTTCCCCGTTAAACGTCCTGTGAATACTGTTTCCCTGGATATCCTGCAGTTCTTTACCGGAATGGTTCATTATAAAATCATAAGGGGAATTGCCCATAATATCCAGCATTTTATCCGCCGACCTGATAATGGCTTTCCTGTTCCCCCACGAAATGGTGGCGGCTAAAAAGCCTGCAATCTCAACATCCTGCCTTAGTGAAAAGCGGTGGGGGATCTGAATCGGGTCATCCCCGATAAAACCGGGCCGGTTGTACAGGTCTGCTTTTTCATCCAGAAATACCTTCAGTTCTTCAAACTTCAGCATGCTCCTAAATTTTTACCGGTTCCAGTGTTTTCGGTAAGAAGGTATTGGGAAAAACAGCCCTCGCTTCGTCTGTAACTACCGTAAGGTCCGAGTAGCGGTTGGACAAAGGCCCCAGGATCAGCTTTCCGACCTCTGCTTTGCGGGCGATGGTGGCCGCTTCCAGAGCCGTGGTGTGCCCTGTATAATCTGCCATTTCCTTTAAATCGTGAAGGAAAGTGGATTCATGATACAGCACATCTACATTTTTGATAATCGGGATTACATTTTCCAGATAGCGGGTATCACTGCAGAACGCATAGGAAACAGAAGGTGCCGGGTCAATGGTGAGCTTCTCGTTCTTCAGTACGTAGCCGTCACCCAGCACAACATCTTTTCCGGCCTTGATATTGTGGTAATCGCAGGTTTCTATTTCGCTGTACTTGGCAATTTCCTTCATATTAAGATGTCTGTCCTTGGGTTTTTCCCTGAACAGGTAACCGTTGCAGTAAATCCTGTGATCCAGAGGAATGGTGTAGACTTCTACCCTGCTGTCCTCGTAAATTTTTTCGGAAACATCTTTATCCAGTTCATGATATATTACCTCAAATCCCCGATGGGTTTCGGTAATGGTAAAAATGGTCTCCAGCATATTTTTAATTCCTTTCGGACCATATACATGCAGCGGAGTCTCCCGGCCCAGCAGCCTGAAAGAAGCGATAAGCCCGGGCAGGCCAAAGCAGTGGTCACCATGAAGATGAGAAATAAAAATATGGTTGATTTTGGAAAACTTCGCCTTGGCTTTCCTCAGCTGCACCTGTGTACCCTCCCCGCAATCGATCAGGAAAGACCGCTCTTCCATTTCAAGGAATTGTGCGGTAGGCGAGGAATTAATGGTGGGGATTGCTGAATTGAACCCTAATATCGTTAAATACGTACTCAAATCTATAATTTAATGGTCATACAAATGTACGACAGATTTTTAACTTAATTAAAGTTACATGAGCCACATCTACAGATTCAGCAGATAAT
>NZ_CAJYMO010000244.1 GCF_913776365.1 uncultured Chryseobacterium sp.
AGATCAAGAAAAATCCGGATTCACGCAGGCTGATTGTTTCTGCCTGGAATGCCGCCGAAATTCCCAATATGGCACTGGCTCCCTGCCATGCGCTTTTCCAGTTCTATGTAGCAGACGGAAAACTGTCTCTCCAGCTTTACCAGCGGAGTGCGGATGTGTTTTTAGGGGTTCCTTTTAACATTGCAAGCTATGCGCTGCTGCTGATGATGGTAGCCCAGGTCTGCGATCTTGAAGTCGGCGACTATGTGCACAGCTTCGGGGATGTCCATATTTACAACAACCATTTCGAACAGGTGAAGAAACAGCTTTCGAGAACGCCGAGGCCTTTGCCTGTAATGAAATTAAATTCTGAAGTCAAGGATATTTTCAGTTTTGATTTTGAAGACTTCAGCCTGGAAAACTACGACCCTTATCCGGGGATCAAAGCACCGGTAGCAATTTAAGGTGAATTCGATAGTATTCAATTGGTTTTAAATACTTTATGTAAAAATATGGGACAGGAAATGGGTTAGATATTTCTAAGCAGCATTAGTCTTCAAAGAAAGTAATATGATCATTTTCCATGGAAGGCTGCTGACCGTTATTCTGGTAAAAGGAACTTACGGCTTCCTCCTTACAGCTTTTTTAATCCGGTCATTTGAGTTTATGTTAAATGAGTTGCATCAATCAATAGCGTCGGGCTTCAGCCCGACGTCATTATAGCAGCATACATCCGGCTTTAGCCAAAACTTATCCGCATGCCGCTAATGCCGGATCATCAGGTATCCCGCAGTAAAATGGTCTGAAATCAGTTCTATTGACTGTATACCTGATTTTACACCGAACTTGCATTATTTAAAACAATTAAAGGACAAGCCCGTTTGTTGGCAAAAAATACATATCCATGCAAAAATCCGGCTCATCTGTAGTGAGCCGGATTTTTATTTTCCTTTTGTATGAAAATGTTATATCTGAATAGAACCGGTATCAGATTATTTCCGGTTGGGTTACAGCCGATATTCCGATGGATGAAATCAACATACGGATAGGTCATTTTCTCTGATCTGCTTTTACCGGATCAGAAGGAATACTTGGCACCGATCTGTATCTGGTACGGATTTCCTGTGAGAGGCTGAAGGCCGCTGGTATTTTTTGCATATTCGAACTGCCGGGTCGTCGGGTTGAATTTCTGGATCCTGTACAGGGCGGTATTGCCATAGGATTTGTTCACGCCCCATTCCTTGTTCAGGAGGTTGGCTACGTTAAACACATCGATGGAAAGTTCAAAAGCCCCGATCTTTTCAAATTTTATTTTTTTGGCAACCCGGACATCCCAGACGCCGTAAAAGCCGTTTTTCCCTCCGTTACGCTCAGCAATACGGTTGTTGTATTCCGTGATATAATTTTTCAGCGATTTGCCTACTTCCGGATCATCCAGCAGAGGTTGGGTCAGGGCCGGGAAAATATAGGCCAGATCATTCGAATCCACAAAATCACCGTTGACGTTGCCGCCCGAAGTCATCGAAAAACGGGTGCCTCCGATTCCTGAGTAGCGGATTCCTAAAGTGAAGCCGGCCAGGGTTGGCGAGTTCCCGTAGATGACCACCTTATTCCTGAACTGGTTATCGGAATAGGTCATCCTCAGGTTCCTCGGATCACTCTCGATCATAGTGGATAAAGTGGCCGAATTGGCTACGTTTCCGTTATAGGAAGTATTGTCCCGGATATCCGACCAGGTATAGCTCGCCGTGATTTCCCCGTCTTTCCAGTATCGGTAACTGGTATCGGCTACAAAAGAGAACTGGTTTACCTTCCCGTCGCTTACCAGCTCCAGGACTCTTCCGAAATTCTTATTGATCCTGCCGGCTTTCCAGTCGGTCAGACCGTTGCTCTCTATACTGCCTGCCGGTACATACACGCCCCGTCCGCCCTCATTGGCCAGGGTGAATAAAGGATCGGCATACATATTCCGGTCATAATAAAAATAATTGTTCCGGCCCAGTGCCATATATCCGGCAATCCCTACCCTGAATCTCTCGTTGAAGAAATGGTTGTATGAAAAATTGGCTTTGTAGACGATGGGAACTTTGGCATCCTTTCCTGTATAATTAATGGTCGGAACCTGAAACTGGGATAAAGAGGGCACCGTGCTGTAATCGTTTCGGTAGCTTATAAAGTCCGGCGTAAAGCCGGCTTCCGACGGTTTCACATCTACCGTCGCCAGGTGCCTGCCGTCAAACACCAGGTTGTTGATGACCATATAATTATTGATATCGGAAGAGAAGATGCCTGCTCCGAACTTCAGGAAATCCTTATTCAGTTCGCCGACATTCCATTCAAACTGAAATCTGGGCTGTATCACAAAAGATTTAATACGGTTATCGGTACGGATCCCCATTTCGTCGAACAGTTTCTGGTTCAGTCCGGCTTTGGGGTATCCTGCATAGTCTATTCTCAGGCCGGCCATCAGATCCAGGCCTTTGGCAATTCTGGTCTGAGCCTGTCCGTAAATCCCTGCATTCCAGATACCTGATGTTACGGAAGGATCTTGCATTAACGGCACTTCCCGGTAAAATCTGTTGAAAACCAGCTTGTTGAAATTATCCAGTCCCTGAAAATGGAATCTTCCGTTCACTTCACTTCCGTATACCAACCGGGCATGCGTGTACATAAGATCGGCACCCAGTGTATATTTGACCTTATCGGTATTATAATACAGGTTGTCCACAATCTGTAAGACGTTATTCCTGAAACTTTCCTGGGCAAAACGGTGCCCTCCGATCTGGATATTGGTAGTCGGCTTGTTGGCATCATCAATCACAGACTGTACGCGCTCTACAATGGCTCTTGGTACCGGATGGCCCAGTTCATCGTTCTGATAGCTGTCTTGGAAAGTATACAGGTGCTGTACTTTCAGTTCGTTGGTCATCGATGGCTTCAGATTGGTCCGCAGCGTAAGCAGGAGGCTGTTGTCCATATTCTTATCGTTGGCGTAGGATTCAAAGAAGTTGATGGCCGTATTATCGGTCAATCCGTTTTTATTCAGGTCATACGTAAAATTGTTCCTGAGGGTCAGAAGGTTTTTTTCGTTGATCTGCCAGTCGAGTCGCAGGAATGCAGCATCTGAATTCCGGACCTTGTCAAAAGTCCCGAACTGCGGGGTATTCCCGACTCCGTATTTGGCCCTGCCGATACTCAGTACCTGATCCAGGGTCTGACGGGTTACATTAAACCTTAATGCATCTTCCCTGGACTGTACATCGGCAATGATGAGCGGGCGTGAATCCAGCTGATGGTCCCAGGCCATAAAAAAGTGCAGCTTATTTTTAATGACCGGCCCTCCCAGCGTAAAGCCGAACTGGGAAGTGGAAAAGTCATTGGTTCTTTTATTTCCGCGGATATCGTACGGGCTGGAAAGCCAGTTGGTCCTCAGGTACTCCCAGGCACTTCCGGAGAACCTGTTGGTCCCGGATTTGGTAACGGCACTGATGGTGCCGCCGCCGCTTCTTCCCAGGGTTACGTCATATTGGTTGGTGGTGATTTTAAATTCCCTGACGGCTTCGATGGATATGGAAAACGGGGCGCCGCTGCGGCTGGTGGTAGATCCGGCGGAAGTAGGGTTTTTGGCGGTCATTCCGTCAATGGTAAAATTGGTGGATGAACCCAGCTGCCCCGAGAGGTTACCGTTCTTGCCGCTGAGCGGGGAAAGCTCCGTAAGATTGGTGAAATTTCTTCCGTTTACCGGAAGGATGCTGATGTTTTTTGCCGTAATGGCAGTAGCGGCCCCCAGGTTTCCGATTTTGTTTTTCAGGTTTCCCGATACAATGACTTCCTCAATTGCCTTTTCGCTCCCGGCATCTATATTTACCGTCACCTGATCGCCGAAGTTGATATTGTACCCTTCTCTTTTTTCATCGTTTACAATGACGGTATAGGGCCCTCCCAGAGGGATTTCCTTAAAAATATACTCACCTTTGGAATTGGTTTCCGTTTCCGTTTTAAAACCTGTCGATTCATTGATGATGGTTACTTTTATTTTTTCCTGAGGGGCTTTTCCTGCACCGGTAACTTTTCCTACAATGGAAGCCTGGGTGGTCTGTGCATATGCCAGCGTACCGAAGCTCAGGAACAGAAGTCCCAACACAATTTTAACTTTTCTCATATCTTCAAATTAGCTGTGCAAAGATATTTTGTCTCTGCAGATCGCCTGTTTAAGGGAGTTTTAACATATTTTTAATTATATGGGAATAGGATGTTAAATTAGTTTTAACACGGACTTTATTGTTTACACCGTCAGTTTGTTGAGACGTGTTACGTTTTTTTAATTTCCCCGCAACCGGTAATTGTCTTATTTTTTACGCGGGATTTGGTTATTTTTGCTGAAAGATAGAACCTCATGCCCGAAAATATTCAAGAGAAAATAGAACGCCTCCGACAGGAGCTGGATCAGCACAACCAGAATTATTACGACCTGGATGCGCCTACCATTTCAGATTTCGACTTCGATATGCTGCTTCAGGAACTTCAGGACCTGGAGGCCAAGCACCCGGAATTTTATGATGAAAATTCTCCTACGGTACGGGTAGGCGGAGGGATTACAAAAGTTTTCCCCACCATTCAGCATCAGTTCAGGATGTATTCGCTGGATAATTCCTATGATTTCGACGATCTGGAAGACTGGGAAAAAAGGATCATCAAAACCATTGACGAGCCGGTAGAATTCGTAGCTGAACTGAAATATGACGGAGCCTCGATTTCCATCCGCTATGAAAACGGAAAACTGGTGCAGGCCGTAACCCGGGGTGATGGTTTCCAGGGTGATGAAATTACGGCAAACGTACGGACCATTTCCGATATTCCGCTGAAACTGAAAGGCGATTTCCCTGAGAACTTCTTTATGCGCGGTGAGATTTACCTGAACCGTAAAAATTTCGATAAAATCAATAAGCAGCGTGAGGAAGACGGGCTCGATCCCTTTATGAATCCCAGGAATACAGCCAGCGGAAGCCTGAAGATGCAGGACAGCGCCGAAGTAAGGAAACGCGGCCTGTCTTCAGTACTGTACCAGTTTATTTCCGGGGAAATCCCGGCGGAAACGCATTGGGAGCTGCTGGAAAAAGCCAAAGGCTGGGGTTTCAAGACTTCACAGCAGGCCAAGCTCTGCACTACTATGAAAGAAGTACAGGATTTTATTACTTACTGGGATACAGAGCGTCACCATCTGCCGTTTGAAATAGACGGTATCGTGCTGAAAGTGAATTCCCTGAAACAGCAGCGCCAGCTGGGATATACTGCCAAATCGCCACGTTGGGCCATGGCTTATAAATTCAAGGCTGAGAAAGTGGAGACCGAGCTGCTGAGCGTTTCCTACCAGGTAGGAAGAACAGGAGCCATCACGCCGGTGGCCAACCTGAAACCCGTTTTGCTGGCCGGAACCATTGTTAAAAGGGCATCCCTGCACAATGAAGATATTATTAAAAAACTCGATCTCCACGAACACGATTTCGTGTATGTGGAAAAGGGCGGCGAGATCATTCCTAAAATCGTCGGCATCAATAATGAAAAGCGGGCGGTAGACAGTAGAGAAATTGAATACGTCAGAAATTGCCCGGAATGCGGCACGGAACTCGTGAAAATAGAAGACCAGGCGATCCATTTCTGTCCGAACGAACTGCACTGCCCGCCGCAGGTGGTCGGCAGGATGATCCATTATGTATCCAGGAAAGCACTGAATATCGAGAACCTAGGAAGCGAAACCATCGAGCAGCTGTACCGGGAAAGGCTGATTGAAAATCCGGCTGATTTCTATACGCTGACCAAAGAGCAGCTTCTTCCGCTGGAAAGGATGGCGGAAAAATCAGCACAGAATATTATCTCGGGCATCGAAAAATCGAAAGAAGTCCCTTTTGAGAAGGTGCTGTACGGAATCGGGATCAAGCATGTGGGGGAAACCGTTGCCAAAAAGCTGGTAAAAAACTTTTCCACGATCGATGAGCTGAAAAACGCTACGGTGGAAGAACTTTGCCAGGTAGAGGATATCGGAACCAAAATCGCTGTCAGCCTCTACGATTTCCTTCATAATTCCGAAAATATACTGATGCTGGAAAGGCTGAAATCTTACGGTGTCCAGCTGGAAAAGGGCGAAAGTACCAATGAAGTATTGTCAAATGTACTGGACGGAAAAACCTTCCTTTTTACCGGGAAACTGTCCCTGTTTACCAGGGAAGCTGCAGAAGAAATGGTGGAAAAGCATGGCGGAAAGAATATTTCGGCGGTCTCCAAAAACCTGAACTACCTGGTGGTGGGTGAAAAGGCCGGCAGCAAACTGAAGAAAGCCCAGTCCATCGGCACCATTGAAATCCTGGATGAACAGCAGTTCCTGGATCTGGTGGAAAAAGAATAAATTCATAGAAATATTACCATAATAAACCATTGGGATTATATCGTAATGGTTTATTTTTGCGCATAAAATAAATCATTCTGACTGATACTCATGAAAAAAATCTACTTCATCGTTTCCCTGATGATATTTGCTGTTTGCCAGGCACAGACTTTAAATATTACGGATGCTAAGTTCAAAGCCTATTTATTATCTGCAAGTCCAACCAATTACATTGCATTTAATGCCAATCATATTCCGATAGTCATTGATACCAACGGCGATCAGGAGATCCAGCTTTCGGAAGCTTTATTGGTTAAAGAGCTTACTGTCAGTGGATCAACAAGCTCAGTGGCATCAGAAATCAACAGCATTGCCGGGATCAAAAGTTTTACGAATCTCAGCAAGCTTGCTGTGCAATATATAAGCAATAATAACTTTACTTCTTTTGATGTAAGCGGTATGTCTTCACTCACCGAACTGGTGATAGCGGGGTCTCATGTTTCTTCCTTCAATGCAGATAATTGCACAAATCTCAAAAAACTGAATATCCATGGCGGATACTTCCAGACTTTGACACTGAATATCCCTTCGCTGACGGAGCTGTCCGTTTCTGAATATTTAACCTCTTTAAATATTCAGGGCTGCCCGAATATCAAGATTCTCTATCTGGACCGGATTATGCTTGGCACCCTCAGTCTGAATAACATCAGCAACCTGCAGGAAGTGACAGTGGGAAGCTACGGATATCCGTGGCTGAACAATACCATCAGTATAAGTGGCTGCAACGACTTGAAAAAAGTCAGTTTTTACGGACCCAATGTTCAATCTGTAACAATTTCCAACAACCCTCTGCTTACGGATATCACCTCCGATTACAGTACTTCGGTTCCTACGGTAAATATTACCAACAATGCATCCTTGAAAAACATAGCCCTGGTTGACAATGAAATTGCCAATCTTACCCTTACCGGCTCTCCGGTACTTGAAACCCTAAATGTGGAGGAAAATTCCCTCACCAATATCAGTTTAACAAACTTCCCGCTTCTGAAATCCGTGAAATGTTCGGAAAACCTGCTTACCTCACTGAATCTCAGTGCCAATCCGCTGATTAATTACCTGGACTGTTCAGATAATCACCTGAAGATTATCAATTTTAAGAACGGAGGACAGGTTCCCTATAATTTCAACATCAGCAATAATCCTGAACTGCAATATGTATGCTGCGATGCACAAAACACCACTAATGTTTCCTATTACCTTATGATCTACGGATACACCAATGTCAATCTGAACTCTTACTGTTCTTTTACACCCGGAGGTACTTTTTATACCGTCAACGGAAAGACAAGATATGACAGTAACAGCAGCGGTTGTGATGCATCGGATCCTGATAAAGCATTTCAAAAGTTTCTGGTGGCAAACGGTACAGCAACCGCTGCTTTCTCTGCAGACGCCATCGGAACTCACTTTATACCTTTACAGGCCGGAAGCCATACCATCACACCGGTTCTGGAAAATCCGGCTTATTTCAATGTTTCGCCGGCCAGCATTACCGTCAATTTTCCTGCCCAGGCAAGTCCGCTGACACAGAATTTCTGCATTACGGCAAACGGAACCCATAATGACCTCGAAGCCCTGATCATTCCGCTTACGGCAGCCAGCCCGGGTTTTGATGCGAAATACAAAATCATCTATAAAAATAAAGGTACCCATGCACAGTCCGGTACCGTTTCATTCAGCTATAATGATAATCTTACGGATTACCTGGCGGCTACTATGACCCCGGCTTCACAGTCGACAGGATTGCTGAACTGGAATTTTAGCAATTTGCTTCCTTTCGAAACGCGGGAAATCACCGTAACCCTGAAAATGAATACACCAACCCAAACCCCCGCGCTGAACGGAGGAGATATCCTTTATTACACGGCCCAGGTTAACGGTGCTGCCGATGAGACGTCTTCAGACAACACATTTACACTGAATCAGACGGTTGTGAATTCTTTCGATCCGAATGACAAAACCTGTCTGGAGGGAAATTCCATCGCATTGGCAAAAGTCGGGGATTATGTGCACTACCTGGTCAGATTTGAAAATACGGGTACAGCCAACGCACAGAATATTGTGGTGAAGGATGAGATCGATGCTTCGAAATTTGACATCTCCAGTCTGATCAGCCTGCACGGAAGCCATAATTTTGTGACGCGGATTACAGGGAATACGGTGGAATTTATTTTTGAAAATATCCAGCTTCCTTTCAATAATGCAACGAATGACGGCTACGTTTCATTTAAGATCAAAACGAAGTCTGCCCTGACGGCAGGAGACAGTTTCAGCAATACGGCAAAGATTTACTTCGACTATAATTTTCCGATTATTACGAACACTTATACCACAACCGTTCAGAATATATTGGCTGCCGCAGAGACCGGTAAGCAGGAAAGCAATATTTCCGTTTACCCTAATCCGGTAAAGGATACATTGTATTTCAGGTCTGATGAAAACATCATCAAAGCTGAAATGTATGACGTTTCCGGAAGAATCATCAGCTCTGTAAACCCTTCAGGCCATTCGCTTGATGTTTCGCATCTTGCCAAAGGAAACTATCTTATCCGGTTCTCCACAAAAGAAAAGTCTGTTACAAGGCAATTTATAAAAAATTAACTTTCAGGTGATCCTAAATAGAGGCTGTCTTTCAGGGGCAGCCTTTTTTATTTCCGGGCCGCAACTGATCCGGAGCATAAAACGATTTCCTGTTTTCCTCTTATCTTTAGATGGGAAAATTAAAAGTAAATGATGGATTTTTTAAAGGATCACTCCATTCAGAATGAGCTGCTGCTGATTTTTATCTCCGTTGTTCTCGGTATCCTTATCGGTGCTGAACGGGAATACCGGAATAAGTCGGCCGGGCTGAGGACATTTATTCTTATCTGCTTCGGGTCCTGTCTCTTTACGATTCTTTCGGTAAAGATCGGCGTTGATGACCCGGACCGGATTGCGGCCAATATCATTACCGGAATCGGCTTCCTGGGTGCCGGCGTCATCTTTAAAGGGGATAACAAAATCGACGGCATTACAACGGCAACCACCATTTGGGCTACAGCTTCCATTGGTATGGCGGTAGGCTCAGGGTATGTCTATTTATCAGCATTGGGAACTTTGCTGGTCCTGCTGATCTTAAGCCTGCTGACGTATTTTGAAAAACTGATCGACCGGGAACACAAGATCCGGGAATACCGGATTACCGTTGCCGATTTTCAGGAAGTGGAACATTGCGAAGGCCTTTTTAAACAATACCACCTGAATTTCAGAATCTCACAACAAAAATACAGCGAAGGCCAAGTAACGACCGCCTGGCTGCTTACCGGAAAAAACGCTTCCCATGAAGCACTGGTAAGAGCTTTGATGAAGGATGAAAACATAACAGGCTATGAATTCTGAAATGCTGTACATTGAAAAGTAAAAAGCCTCCGATTCCTGATCTTTATCGTGACGCTAATTTTTTTGCTGCCGATCTGGTAAAAATGGCCTGTATTATGTACAGGCCCTTTCCATTTACTTCTTCCTGAGAATATAGGCGTTTTTATTAGGCCCGTCAATAGAATTCCCCTGAAGGTCGAGCTGGGTCAGCATCTGATTTCCTACCTTGTATTTATATTTGGAAGTATTGCCGTTCAATGTGATTACCTGGTTTCCGGAATCCCATTGATACATTCCCTGGTCTTCATTCCCGGCTTTTCTTTCCAGGTATTCTTCTTCCAGCTTGAAGGAGCCGTTTTCATTCAGGGTCAGGACAGATCTTATTCCCGGGCAGTCTGCACACGGCACCGTACCTTCATAGGTTCCGTACCAGTCACGGCTCTTTTCGGCTGCAGCGGCTGCCGTATTGCCGGTTGCTGCCGGCTCTGCAGAGGAACGGATGGCCGGTGAGTCCGGTTGGGGAGCTACTTTTATGTCAGGGTTTTTGTCTTTCTGATTACAGGAGACCATCAGTAAAAGGGTGGTAAGTCCAAGGATTTTCAGCGTATTCATAAGCTATATTTTTGGGATGAGGTGTTACCATACAGCAGCAAAAAACAAGCCGCTGCCAGACCGGTGGCATTGGTCAGCATTCCTTTGTAAAGTACAATAGGTTCATAAGGAAAAGGAATGAAGAAAGGTACCGTCTTTCCGTGCTCCGGATTTTTTACCCTTTACCGTAACATAACCCGGTACCTCATCTTTTTTATCTGTGGTCTGTTTCCCGATTTCTTCGTACATTGGCGAAAATTTTTTGATTATGACTAAAAAGATCCTGTTATCCGTATTTCTTCTGCCGGCTGCCCTGGCTTTTGCCCAGCAGTACGGAGGAATGTGGATTCCTACAGAGCTGAATGAAAAGGAAATGAAGGAATTGGGAATGAAAATCTCTGCAAAAGACATCTTCAATCCCCAGAAACCCAGCATAAAAGATGCGGTGGTACAGTTTAACGGCGGATGTACGGCTGAAATTATTTCCCCTAAGGGACTTCTGCTCACCAACCACCACTGCGGATACGGCCAGATCCAGGCCCATTCTACCGTGCAGAATGATCTGTTGTCGAATGGTTTCTGGGCTAAGAATATGACCGGCGAACTTCCGAATCCGGGAGTTACGGTAGATTTTATTGTCGATATCAAAGAAGTGACCCCTCAGATCCTGCAGGGAACAGACCATCTCCAGGAGCCGGAACTGGCAAAACAGATTACGAAAAATATCGAGATTTATAAAAATTCACAGAAAACCGAGCCTTACCAGTCAATTTCCGTGAAATCCATGTATTACGGGAATAAATTCTATGCCTATACTATTGAAACATATAAAGATATACGTCTGGTAGGAGCGCCGCCGCAGAGCATCGGGAAATTCGGTTCGGATACCGATAACTGGGTATGGCCGAGGCATACGGGAGACTTTTCCATGTTCAGGATTTACGCCGATAAGAACAATAAACCTGCAGAATATTCCAAAGACAATGTTCCTTATGTTCCGAAGCATTATCTTCCGGTTTCCATCAGGGATAAAAATGAAAATGATTTTACTTTTGTCTTCGGATTCCCGGGAAGGACTACGGAATACCTTCCGGCTGTGGCAGTAGAAAAAATCATGACGGAAATTGATCCGGCAAGAATCGCGGTACGGGATGTCGCACTGAAAACACTGGACGAAAAAATGCGTACCGATGATGCTACCCGTATCCAGTATGCTTCAAAGTATGCTTCCGTTGCCAACTACTGGAAAAAATGGATCGGTGAGGTGGAAGGACTTAAGAAATCCAATGCGGTACAGAAGAAGCTGGCATATGAAGCTTCACTGGCCGGTAAAAGCCCTGAAATCAAATCAACAATCGACCAGCTGAATACATTGTATAACGAGCAGGCTCCGTATGCCCTGAACAATGCCTATTATTCCGAAACGTTAAGAAACGCAGAAACCCTTACGCTGGCCAACCTGTATTACGGATATATCACTGCCGTAGAGAGCGGAAGGGCAGATGAAAAAAGTACAGCTGCTTTCAAAAGCAGGCTTACTTCTTTTTATAAAGATTATAATGCTGAACTGGATGCCAAGGTAACGGCCAAATTGCTGGCGCTGTATGCCAATAAAACGGCACCTCAGTTCCTGCCGGACGGATTCGGGAAATACAAAAACGAAGCCCAGAACATCCCGGCAATAGAAGATATTTCCAAAAACTCCGTTATTACGGGAAGAAGCGAGGTGAACGGTGCTTCTTTAAATAAAGACATCGATAAAGCTTTTTCCAATCAGGATAAACTTATCAAATCTATAAAAAAGGATCCTGCTTACCAATTATACCTGTCATTAAGAGAAACTTATATGGCAAAAGCGGATCCTCAGTTTGCTTCTTTGCAGACCAAGATCGATGCCCTTCAGAAAACTTATATGGCCCAGCAGATGAAAACGGATAAAGACCGTAAGTTCTTCCCGGATGCCAATTCCACCCTGCGGGTAACCTATGGAAAGGTGAAAGGATCGTCGCCCAGAGATGCAGTTGAGTATGGTTACCAGACCCACCTTGCAGGTGTGATGGAGAAATATGTTCCCGGAGATTATGAATTCGATGTTCCGAAAAAGCTGATTGATCTTTATCAGAAAAAGGATTTCGGAAGCTACAAAGATAAAACCGGCGACGTCCCGGTAGGATTTACGGCCACCAACCACACCACCGGAGGAAATTCCGGCAGCCCGGCTCTGGATGCCAATGGCAATCTGGTAGGATTGAATTTCGACCGCCAGTGGGAAGGCACCATGAGCGACATCAATTATGACCCGCGTTTCAGCCGGAACATCATGGTGGATACCAAATACATCCTTTTCATCATCGATAAATTTGCCGATTCCAGATGGCTGGTGGATGAGATGAAGATTGTGAAATAGTCTACTATGGACTTATCATAATGCGGCCTTCGATGCGCACAGATAAGTTTTGGCTAATGCTAATTTCACAAGGAGTAAGATAAGATAGAATGGATGAAACCGTTCCTGTTAATATAAAAAGTCCTGAATTCATTTCAGGACTTTTTTTTGTGCAATGCCGTCTTTCTCTTTTCCGTTGTATTAAAAGTGTTAGTACAAGAAGTATCAGCTGTTTTTTGTAAAAGTCTTTTAAAAATAACCTTCCGCACTTTTGATATAGGGCTCAGGCTTGACACTACCATACAGGGCATCTGATTCGGAATATAAAGAAAATAACAGAAGAAATACGACCAAAGATTGACCGGAAAATAATCTGTTTCATTTTCTGCAGGATTAAAAAGATTCTTTTTATTTTTGAATCATCAATGAAAAAACACATCATCAATTTTTTGTCAGGATTTGAAAAAGGAAATGCAGGGGAAGCATTTCCTCTGGATTATTGCCTTCCCGTGTACCATTGTGTTTCCGATGAAAGTCTGCCTCACCTTAAAAATATCATTCCCTATAAAAACACAAGGCAGTTTGAACAGGATCTCGATTGTTTAAGCAGACATTTTCAATGGGTAGACTGGCACGAATTCAAAGCCTTTACGACCGGAAACTTCCGGCCTGAAAAAAGAATAGCCCTCCTGACATTTGATGACGGTTTACGGGAATTTTATGACATCATCATGCCGATCCTGGAACGGAAAGGCATCTATGCCATTAACTTCATCAACCCAAAGTTCATTGATAACAAAGCCTTAATGTTCCGCTGTAAGGCAAGCCTGCTGGCTGAACAACTAAAGGGCAGCAAGAAACCGGATCCTGAAATTTTCAGCTTATTGCCTTCCAACGGAAATGCTGTACAGCAAATCCTGAAAATCGGTTATTTGCAGCAGGACCTCCTGGACCGGTTGGCCGGAATCCTGAAAGTCGATTTCAGCAGGTTTTTACAACAACAGCAACCCTATATGACTTTTGACCAGCTTAAAAACGCTGCCCGGCGGGGATTCGGCATCTCTTCCCATAGTTGGGATCATCCTTTGTACCATGAGTTATCCCTTGAACAGCAGCTCGAATCCACTGCCCGGACATTCCGGTTTCTCAAGCAGCATGACTTCTTATACGAAAGCTTTGCTTTTCCTTTTACCGACTTTGGAGTCAGAAAAGAATTTTTCAACCGGCTGTTCGATAATGAAGAAGTTTTCTGTTCTTTCGGATGCGCAGGTGTAAAACTTGATAGCATTGGTAGGAATTTTCAGAGAATACCCATGGAAAACGGTGACACGGCTGAATCTGTGTTAAAAAAGGAAATAGCTTATTTCAGGTTGAAAAAAATATTGAATAAAAATAAAATCGTAAGGATATGATCCATCTGAGGACGTTAAATAAAAGACAGCTTGAAGAATTTGTATCCTCCGGCGAATATAAAAAATACGATTTTCTTCCGATTACCCGGCACCGTGCTGTCTCGCATGGTAAAAATCCGAAAGCTGATCATCACCAGACTTTACTCATCCTGGCTTTTGAAGACGATCAGCTGGCAGGTTACCTGGGCTGCTTGCCCGATGAATTCTTAACAGAAGGGGGAGAGACCATAGCATATGCCTGGCTCAGCACCCTGTTTGTCAGCAACAGATTCCGTGGAAAAAGAATTGCCCAGAATCTGCTGAACAAAGCTTTTGATGAATATCAGGGAAATATTGCCATTACGGAATTTACGAAAGAGGCAGAAAGTCTATATAATAAAACAGGCGTTTTCCGGTACATACAGCCTAAGCAGGGAGAAAGATATTATTTCAGAACAGATCTTGCGCAGGTGATTCCGGCCAAAAAACCTTATAGTAAACCCTTACAGCCTGTTTTCCGTCTGGCAGATCTGGTAATCAATGCCGGGATTTCATTGAAGAATTTTTTTAAAGGAAAACCGGATTTCCGGTTTGAAATTCTTGATACGATCGATGAGGAAAGCCGGCTTTTTATGAAGCATTTTAAAAGTAACCGCAGCACCGGGGACATTAACAGAATGATCGATAATCCCTGGGTTCTCGAAGGCAGAACCCCGGAAGAAGCCTATTTGTTTTCGAGTTATTCCCGGCAGTTCAGATATTACTGGATAAAAATTTTCAACGAAAATAATGAGTTGGAGATCTGTTCACTTCTTCTTTTACGGGACAGGCACTTAAAAATCCCATATGTTTTTTCTGCTTCGTCTACCGATAGGTTTGTTGATTTTCTGAGTTATTTCATCATAAAAAATAAAGTGATTACGCTTACCAGTTATCAGGCTGCTGTCAATAGCCGGATGAGCACTGTAAAAGGTTTCCCGGCCATCCATCAGCGGAAGATTGAAAGAAGGTATATGTTCCACCAAAACCTTATATCCAATCTCCCTGAATACTTTGATCCCGGATTTCAGGATGGTGATGGAGATTGTATGATGACATAAAAAAGAGGCTTGTACAAAAGCCTCTTTTTTTCAATGCCCGAAAATATCCTTCAGGCTTACTTCTCTGAATCTTCCCATCCGGTTTACCGCATCAATATCCAGGTTTTCCTTTTTTCCGATGATGGCCGTATTGAAACTGATGGGTTTGATATCCGTCTCATAGAATTCCTTCAATTCTTTAAAAGTAAGGCTTTCGATCTGCCGGTAAATATCTTTCCTGAAATCATGTTGAATATTCAGTTTATTCAGCCGGAGCCGGTTAAAAAAGATATTGGTACGGGTAATTCGTGTGGAAGCAATCTGTTTGAGCGCGGAACTTCTGGCATTCTCAAACTGTACCGGTACTTCCGGCAGTTCATCCATCAGTTCTGCCATGGTATCCACGGCAATCTGCAGTTTGTCCGGCTGTGTCCCGATATAGGTCGTAATGTAATCCGGATGGTTCAGTTCCGAATTGGGAGCATAAGAAACGTAGGCAGAGTAGGCCAGGCTTTTGCTTTCCCGGATTTCCTGGAAAACGATAGACGATAATCCACGCCCGAAATATTCGTTAAAGACATTGATCTTTCCGAAATTTTCCGTGTTTACGGTATGTCCTTTTCCGGCTTTGCTCATTTCCATCTGTACCATATCGTAATCTACAAAATAGACATTGCCCAGGGTTTCCGGCTCAGGGTAATGTTTAGCCGTAGGAACTTCGTATTTTTCATCCTGGATGTACCCGGAGATCAGCGAGGTGAAACGGTCTGCATCTTTACCATAAAAGAAAACTTGGTATGGGAACAGGAAAAGCTTCCTGATCCGGTCCGTAAATACTTCTACCTGCGAAACTTCCAGTTCTCCTTTTGAAATGACATCTGTAAAACGGGAAAACTCATCCATTTTCGTATAGTTGGTAAGGGCAGTCATGATGCGGCCTTTATCCTTTTTTACGGCAGCGCGGTTTTCGAGTACGGTCTCTACAAACTGGCGGTAAATTTCCTGATCGGGCAGTACCTCATACATCCAGTGCTGAAGCAGTTCAACCCCTTTGATGATATTTTCTTCCAGCCCGCTCAGCGAGATGGTCAGCTGGTCATTGGTCGTCTTGAAATCATTGGTTATCCCGATCTTGAAAAACTCTTTTTTCAGATCATCCGGTGAAAAACGGCCGGTTCCCAGATATTGCAGGAGCTGGGTGGAAATTCCCAGGTCACGGTCATGGTCGCTTCCGAAAGGAAAGATGAAATGTACCTGGGCAATATCGTTGTACTTGTTTTTAACGGAACTTATCGTTTTGCCGTTAACGGTACCGGTCTTAATTTCTTTATCATAATCAATGAATTCCGGAGCAATATCTGGCATTTTCTCAGCTAAAATTTCCCTGAGGAAATCAGATTGTGCCTCACGGTTGATCCTGATCGGTGTAATGCCCGGATTGTCAACCCTAAGCAGCTTGTCATTGGTGCCTTTTTCTTTATAGATGATCACATAGTTTTCCCTGAAAAAATCATTGGCAAAAGCTACCACTTCTTCTTTGGTGAAGGCTGCGTAGTCTTCCATCTCATTCAGTTCCTGCTGCCAGGTCCTTCCTTTGATGTAGGTGTCGTAAAGGTTGGTGGCCAGGCCGTCTGCGGTTTCCATGGCCTTCATGCGCTGGATCCTGAAATCGTTGATGATGGCAGGCAGCATCCAGTCCGGAAATTCCCCTTTCTTTACCAATTGCAATTGTTCCAGTGCAAGGTCCTTCGCCTCATCCAGCGTCTGGGTTTCTTTCGGGACGGCAACGATGGAGAAATAACCATACTGTTTCAGTCCTACGGAATAGGCCTGTCCCCATAAAAGTTTCTGGGTCTGGTTGATGTTCAGGTCCATGATTCCGGCTTCGCTTCTGTTGCTCAGGATGTTCACCACGATATCCGCCAGCATCGCTTCCCGCGTTCCATAGCTGTCTGTTCGCCAGGCCAGCTGTACCCGTGGTGTGGTAGGGCTTTTTACCGTTCTTTTTATAATTCCTGATATCGGTTTTTCGGTAACAGGTATTTTAGCAGGAAGTTCACGGTAGGGGAGAGTTCCGAAATAACGGTCAATAAGCTGTATGGTTTCTTCAAAATCCAGATCGCCTACCATTACCATTGCGTAATTATTGGGAACGTAATATTCATCAAAATACTTATGGATGGCCTTCATGGAAGGATTTCTGAGATGCTCAGCTTTACCGAGGGTGGTCTGCTGGCCGTTCGGGTGACTGGGGAACAGCGCGTCCATCATTTCGTACTGCACCAGCCTTGAATCATTATCCTGTGCGCGGTTGAATTCCTCATACACCGATTCCAGTTCAGTGTGGAATAGCCGCAGCACAAGATCGGAAAAGCGGTCTTTCTCTATTTTCAGCCATTTTTCCAGCTCATTGTTGGGAATATTGTTTTTGTATACGGTTTCATTAAACCAGGTATGTGCATTGGTCCCGGTAGCGCCCAGTGAGGAAATCGCTTTATCATATTCGTTGGCAATGGCATAACGGCTGGCTTCCTGGGATACACGGTCGATATTCCGGTAGATTTCTTTCTTTTTTTCAGGATCCGGTTCCGCTTTATGCTGTTCGTAAAGGTCTGAAATCTGGTCCAGCAGTTTTCTTTCTTCGTCCCAGTTCAGGGTTCCGAGCTTTGAGGTTCCCTTGAACATCATATGTTCCAGGTAATGGGCAAGTCCGGTATTGTCTGCAGGATCATTATTGCTTCCCGTCCTTACCGGAATATAGGTCTGTATCCTCGGGGCATCGGCATTCCGTGCCAGGAAGACCTTCAGGCCATTCTTTAAGGTATAGGTTCTTACCTTGTTTTCATCGTGGGTAACGGTAGTATATTCGTAGTTGTTCTGATCGGTATATTTTTCTTCCTTATATTTTTTGTCTGTCATAACGGTCATTTCATTTCACTCTATGCATGAAGTCATACAAATGTAAGCAATCGCAGGGGAAACGTCCCTGTTTTTACCTACTATTGCATCTATGACCGTCATGGGTCAAAATTAACACCAAAGTAAGGTTGCTTGTATAATAAAAGAACCCTTTCGGCCTTATAGAGACTGAAAGGGTGAGCCGGTTATCCGGTTTTTTTTAAGAAGGATTATTTATAGTACGTATATTTTATATAATCATTTTTCCCGTCACTATTATAATCATAATTGTCAGGAACCTGCAATACCAGTTTCGATGCTGTGAGTTCCAGAACCTTCGCAGCAGTACCGCTGATCACTAATTTCTGTTCTGCCGGGGTGTACGTATATTCTACGGTAGCAGCAAATTTCTGACAGGAAGATCCGATGGAATTGAAATCGTTCATATCGTATTTCCCGTCGGTACGGAATTCATAGGTACTTTGTTTTTTGCAGTCATCAATGGTTTCCTGTCCGATTGCGGTGGTCTGGTCGGTTCCGGAGATCATGGTTTTGGATTGTATCTTCCAGACCCCGATGAGGGCGGAATTCTGGGGTGCTTCAGGAGTTTCGTCGTTGTTATCGCATGCTGCCAGTACAAATGCCGAAAGAGCGATTATCAGTTTTTTCATAGGATAATTTTCCGCGAAGATATTAAAATTCTTTCACTGGAGATGAAAGTTTCTGCCAGGAAAGCGGCATCTTCCATAGTGCCGATAGCAGGGATCGCTCCCATTGCTTCAATTCCCGAAGCTCTTTCAGGTCTGCTGCTGACCACTGTTACAGTATGGTTTTTGCGGATGAGTTCTTCGGCCAGCGGCCTGCTGATGTTGCCTAAAGAACCGGTAACGATAATTTTCATTTTAATTGATTTTACAGTCACGAAGTTCAGCATTTCCCAGGCGGCGGATGTAGCCGGATCTCTCTATTATATAGCCGGAAAAGGGCAAAAAAAAGAGCGGAAAAAACCGCTCCTGAAAAATAACCTGCCGACTGTCAGATGTAAACACATCCGCATCCCTCTTCCCAAGGTTCGCACAGGCGCTTAGGTTCCATGCACCGGCCGTCTCCGCCCTTGATGAGCAACAGCTCCTTACGTACTAATTTTTTTAGATTTTTCATAAGAATGATTTTTAATTTGCTGATACCGAATATACAAAATTATTTTATAATACACATGAGTGGGATTTAAATTTCATGTAGCATAAGCCGTTTTATTAATTTCGTAGCCTGGGCTTTCGCTTTTTCCCGAATATTTTCTACGGTGTAGCCGGCATTTACAGAGGTCCCGTGGAAGTACAGCGGTTCTGTATATTTCATCCGGGCATAATACGCAGTCTGTTCAAGGTTTCTGCAGAACTCATGAACCCGGAAATGGTGCTCTCCCAGAGGCTGATACTCCGTTTCGGGAGCACCTACCGTAAAGCTCGGGATAAAATGCTTTCCTTCCAGCTTGTTGCCCTGCGAGCCGTACGCAAACTGATATTCAAAGACGACATCAAACCAATGCTTGAGGATAGCCGGCATATTGTACCAGTACAGCGGATACTGGAATACGACCGAATTGTGCCGGAGCAGGGCTTCCTGCTCCGATTTGGCATCTATGCGATAATCGGGATAAAGCTTTGCCAGGTTTCTGATTTCCGGAGAAAGACTGCTTTTCTCAAGCTCTTCGATGATGGTTTTATTAGCGAGCGATTGTTCGATGTCCGGATGTCCGAGGATAATAAGTGCCATTGTTTTTCTGTTTTAAATGAATACTATAAAAATGATAGTTGCAAAATTATCCTGAGTATCATAGATTTGCAATATCTATCCAAATGGATAGGTGGAAAAAAATGAAAAAAGAATGCATCGGCAGCCATGTGAAAGTAGGGAATAAGGAATATCCCTGCTCCGTAAGCCTGGCCATGAACCTGGTAGGCGGCAAGTGGAAAGCCGTGATCCTCTATCACCTGAAAGATGGTGAAAAGCGGTACAGCGAACTGAGAAAGGAACTTTTTTCCGTTACGGAAATGACGCTGAGCCTGCAACTCAGACAGCTGGAAAAAGACGGGCTGGTTTCCCGGCAGGTTTTCGGTAGCAAACCGCCCGTTAAGGTCATTTACTCGCTTACGGATTTCGGCAGAACCTGTATTCCGGTACTGGAAGCCATCACCGACTGGGGCAACCGGATTGTGGAAGAACAAGGGGAATTTGTTGATTAAGCTGAGATTACTTTCCGGCAGGACTGTTACTGCTCTGATGAGACCTGATCATATCCGATTCATTTTAATGAAACAACAGATAAACAACCAGGACCTGACGCAAGGTTCTTTCCGGATCTTCAAAAATACAGTTTCATCGTTTTACATGAGATTCTAATGTTGTTCAGAACGCGTGTAGGCAGGTTGAGCAGAGTGTTACAGGTATTCAGATCCTGCAGTCTCCGGGATCTGCAGGACTCATCTTTCCGGTAAAATGTAAGCCCCTTCTGATAGGTAGACGGCTATAACATTGCAGATTGCCGGCAGTAATGCTGAAGGAAAAACTTCGGGCATCCGGCTTTCTTCTTCCCGCCTGTTTTACCCATTTAAATCATCACATCGAAACTCATCAGCAGGGCAGTTTCTGCAGAGCCGGCATAGCGCTCCGTATTGATTCCCGTGAACCGGAAGCCGCATTTCCGGAAAAAGCAGATGGCCGGATAATTGGTATTCTGTGTTTCCACTTCTACCAGCCTGCAGCTGAGGGCCCGGGCTTCCCGGCTGACCGCTTTGATCAGAAGCTTACCGATGTCCTGCCGTCTGAAGGGTTTACTGATCAGCAGGTGTTCTATCACAAGGCTCGCATTCCGTTCCCTTTTGCGGCAGACTGCCCATCCGATCAGTTCTTCTTCATGGAAAGCGCCGAAAGAATGTCCGTGTTTCATCAGCTCATTAAGTCTGGAAATCTCTGCATCATCCAATGTCCGTTCCCGGGTATAGGGCTGATGTTTTTCCCGCAGGCTGAACTCAAAAGCATCAGCGGTCTCAATTACCGAAACGGTAAAGACGGTATCGGTGCTATAGCCGGCAGAGCCCCAGTATAAAACCGCGTTACCGGTTATTTTTTCAAGTTTCCTGATGTCCATGGCTAATAATCTGAAATACGGGAACCTGGATAATTCCTTCTGGTGGAATAGAGAATGATCTGTATGAATACCAGTACCGAGATAACCGCTACCCGCAACAGGGCATTATCGGAAAACCTTTTCCGGATCACTTCCATATAACTGATCTTTTCAATGGTAAATTCCCTGAGCTGGCTGATATCGGTAAAAGTATTTACCCGGGCCACTTCAGAGCTGATTTCCGCTTCATTCAGGGTAGCGGCCACATTGATGAGATTGATATTGCTCATGAAAAGCCATCCGGACAGCAGGAGGGAAACGGACAAAAGGAAAGGTCTGATAAGCTTCATTAACGGTAATTTTCTGATCTTTTCAAATGTAGTGAAATCCGGTTATATTTTTACCATCCAATCACATTGCCCTGCCGGTTTCAAAAAACCGGAATTTCAGCATTTGGGCTGTTGGCTTTGGCTCAGAAAGACTTAGCGAAAATTAATTAAAATTTCACATATCAAAAATTTTAAAACCCGTAAATTTGTTCCCAATAAAATTTTACAGGATGTTTAGGAAAATTCCGGTAGTGGCGGCTGCATTTTTATCCGTTGTTACCATCAATGCGCAGAAGAATAAGAATACCATGTTGGAAAGGCCGAAGCTGGTGGTAGGGCTTGTAGTAGACCAGATGAGGTGGGACTACCTGTACCGGTATTATAACAAGTACGGGAACGACGGTTTCAAAAGACTCCTGAATACCGGCTATTCATTAAATAATGTACACATCCCTTATGTTCCCACCGTTACGGCTTTGGGCCATACGTGTATCTACACAGGATCTGTTCCGGCCATCCATGGGATTGCAGGCAATGACTGGACTGATAAGGAAACCGGAAAAAATGTGTACTGTACCACTGATGAAAGCGTACAGCCTGTAGGCACCACCAATGTAAAAGTGGGAAGCCACTCTCCGAAAAACCTGTGGTCAACCACCGTTACCGACGAGCTAAGGCTGGCTACCAATTTCCAGGGAAAAGTAGTGGGGATTTCCCTGAAAGACAGGGCATCCATCCTGCCGGCGGGCCACACCCCGAACGGAGCTTTCTGGTTTGATGATTCTACAGGGAACTTTATTACCAGCACCTGGTACATGAACGATCTTCCGCAATGGATCAAGACCTTCAATGCACGGAATCTCCCGGACCAGCTGGTGGCCAACGGATGGAATACACTGCTGCCGATTGAACAATATACGGAAAGCTCCCCGGACAATTCTGCCTGGGAAGGATTGCTGGGAAGCGCAAAAACCCCAACTTTCCCATATACCAATCTGGCAGCGGATTACCAGAGCAGAAAAGACAATATCCGTTATACACCTTTCGGAAATACCCTTACTTTACAATTGGCAGAAGCTGCTGTTGAAGGCGAAAAAATGGGCAGTGACGATGTAGTGGATATGCTGGCGGTTAATCTTGCATCCACCGACTATGCCGGACATAAGTTCGGGCCGAACTCCATTGAAGTGGAAGATGTCTATCTCCGGCTAGATCAGGATCTGGCCAGGTTTTTCAACTATCTGGATACCAAAGTAGGAAAAGGGAAATATACCGTATTTCTCTCTGCCGATCACGGCGGTGCCCACTCCATCGGCTTTTTGAAGGAACATAAAATTACTTCCGGGTTTTTCGGGGACGGAATGGAAAAAAATATGAACCTGAAGCTGAAAGAGAAGTTCGGAGTGGACGGATTGATCAATGCCATTGATAATTACCAGATTTATTTTGACAGAAAAGTATTGAAAGACAATAATCTGGACCTGGAAACCGTAAAGGATTTCACGGTTCATGAAATTGAAAACGATCCGGATGATCTGTATGCCGTTTCCGTAACCAAAGTACAGGAAGCAACGATCCCGGAACCCATCAAACAGAGAATTATCAACGGGATCAACAGGCAGAGAAGCGGGGATATACAGTTGATTTCCCACGATTCCATGCTTCCGCCTTATGCAAAGACAGGAACTACCCACAGTGTATGGAATTCTTATGACGCCCATATTCCGCTGATTTTTATGGGATGGGGAATAAAACATGGGGAAAGCGATAAGCCTTACTTTATGACAGATATTGCCCCAACGGTTTCATCACTGCTGAAAATACAGTTTCCCAGCGGAAATATCGGGAATCCGATCAGTGAGGTAACCTCAAAATAAAAGCTGGCTTAAAAGCCCAAAAATTCCCTGACAAATCCGTTTGCCAGGGAATTTTTATGGGTAAAAACAGCATCTCAAGTAAAATAGATATCCGGGAGCAGATTGTTACCTATACAACGGTTACGCTTACGGTCCCGGTTCCGGTGTTGTATTTTTTAAATAAATATTTTTGTACCGTCAATCTTCAGCATATTTTGTTTCTCCATCTTTTTAATGGCCCGGATAACGGTTTCGATACGCATTCCGGTAAGCGAGGCCAGCTGTTGCCGCGTATACGGAATATGATAAGAGAATTTCTCCTGGGATCCGAAATGGCTTTTCACATGATTCATGATCAGATGAAGCTTGGTAAGCGGATCTTTAAAAGAGAAAGGCGCAGCTATAATGTACCGGTAGTGCATACGGTCTGCGGTATAGGAGTACATTTTAAAAAAAAGTTCGGGTTGTTCCTTCAGCATTTCCATCAGCTTGTTCTTTTCCAGTTTTATAATCTCACAGTCCGTAAGAGCTATCGCATTCACCGCATATTTCTGGTCATGGAAAAGATACGTTTCTGCTAAACAATGACCGTCGAAAGGCATTCCATGGATAAACTCCTTGCCATCTTCCAGAAAGCTGCTTAATTTTACGGTTCCGGATTTTATCTGTAAATAGTACTTCGGTGTACTGTCTTCTGCAAAGATATAGTCCCCGGAATTATAATTGTGCAGTTCAGCGCCATGAGAAAACAGGAGGTTTTCACAAATGATCATAATTTAACAGGTATTAAGTTGAGATAAAATTAACAATTAAAGAGGGTTGTTAAAAATTAATTAATACCACATCGATGCCCTACAGGGGCTTTATTGGTACAACTGATGGGTTGTTAGACACTTTTATCTCAGATCCTGTCAATTATCATTATGGTAACAGCAGGCATTATTCAATGCATACCTGTAATTTCAAAAGAAAAACCGCAGCCCTCGCTGCGGTTTCAGACATAAAGAATATTATTCTTCATCTTCGTCATCCTCATACTGTTCCAGGAAATAGGTAAATGAAAAATCTTCCGTTTCATCTTCCGTATCTTCCAGGGTCGTAAGCAGATCTTCGAAAATTTCGAGCTGATCTACGGTCATGTTTACGAATTCAAGGTGAAGCGGCATTTCAAGATGCCCCGTGATAACATCGGTCAAGGCATCGAGATTATCCCCGAAATGCTCCGGGAGCGGAAGCTTTTCTTTGAGTTGTGCATAGAAGTCTTCAAAATCCCCTATATCTGTAAAGTCTATATATATTGTACTCATATTGAATTGAATTTCCAGTTTTTACTGATTAAAAATTGTTTGCATTTTTTGCAAAAGTCGGTTTCTTCGTTGGTTGGGTTTTTGCCTTCTGCAGCCCTCATAAAGCAGGTTTTCACCGGGCAGTGTGGTAAGCCCTGCGTATGCCCAAGCTCGTGAACAGCTATCTTGAAAAACTGTTCGCCGGCATTGTATTTATAGAGCCTGAAACTTGAAGCAACACAGGCATTACCCGGTCGTAATGCCAACCCCATGATCCCGAAATCTTTTACCGGCCCTTTGGCAGCGCTGATATCCTTTGAGGTTAAGCCCATCGTCACAAAACCATTTCCGGTATTCCGGCTTAAAAATGAGATGACAGAATCTGCCCTGTACCGGTTTCTGGGTTGATAATAAGTATTCCCGGGAAAACCGATGGGCTTCAGGATGCGTACATATGGATACATCTTTTTAATCCTGTTGGCAATACCTGTTACATTTTCAGGTCTGAGATCGTTAAAAGGCTGGATAAGAATGGTAACGGCTTTTTGGTCCTTAATCATTTTCTGCTGTTTTCCTGAACAGGAAAAAATGAGGGCAAAGCACAACAGAACCATTCCAAAACTACTGCTTCTCAAAACTTTTATAATGGTTTTTGGTTAGGTAAACCTCTCCCTCTTTGGTAAAGACGATCCGGTCTGCTTTCCGGCTTCCGCAATGATAATTTACGTCGGCTTCAAAATATTTTTTACCGTCCGGTAAAATCCTTTCCCTGTTCCCGAAGATATCCCCGCCAATGGCTTTTCCCGGAGCGACTTCACAAAGATTTCCCTTCGCAGGGTTCCAGCCAAGACTCCGGGCCCGGCTCTTTGTAAGGTAATATTCCGGAAGCTTATGGTGCTGCTGTACATAGGCAATTACCGTTTTGGCTTCCGTCAGCTCATCTACCGGCTGCTGTAAGGAAGTGGCAGGCTGGTCAGTAACCGTACCGTATTCCATTACCGGAGGCTGTAAGGAATCAGGCTGCCGCTCCGAAATAAAGTTCTTATAAACATACATTCCGGACATCCCGAAGAGCAGTCCCAGGCAGATAAAGAACAAAGCACGTATTTTACTGTTCATATCTTATAATTAATTTAGCAATATAACAATATAACAATATAACAATGTAACAATGTAATAATGTAACAATGTAACAATGTAACAATGTAAAAATATAACAATCTAATAATGTATTAGTACAACAGTCTGTTGCTAATCATTGGCTGTAAATTGTTATACTGCTATATTTTTATATTGTTACATCTCTATTGTATTGATTAATTTCTCCATTCCTCCGGGATGTCACAAACCGGGATCGGATTCATTTTATGCTGTGCTGCCTTATGCATCCTGTCAAAGATCATGAAGACTTCTTTATCACGGCCCTCATATTCCTCGACAGCTTTGGTGCCGTATTCCTTCTGGATTTTTTCCAGTTCCGGATAGGTAGCCCCGATCTGGTCTTCGTCTGTTCTCTCGGCATCCCACAGTCCGTCGGTAGGGATGGCATTCCGGATACTTTCAATGAGATCCAGGGATCTGGCCAGCTCATAGACTTCGGTTTTATAGAGGTCTGCAATAGGAGAAACGTCCACACCGCCGTCGCCGTATTTGGTATAAAAGCCTATTCCGAAGTCTTCTACCTTATTTCCGGTTCCGCAGACCAGCAGGCCGTGCAGCTGCCCGAAATAATACAGATTCAGCATCCGAAACCGCGACCGGGTATTGGCAAGCGC
>NZ_CAJYMO010000245.1 GCF_913776365.1 uncultured Chryseobacterium sp.
GTTAACAGCCCGACCTGGTTTTCCGTGAATACGCTGATGGTATATTCTCTTTTATTCATAGTTTGATCATATGATGTTATTTTAAACGGATTTCACTGGTACTGCATCCCTGCGGCACCATGGGAAAGACATTGTTTTCTTTTCCTACCTGTACCTCCAGCAAATAAGGGCCTTCGGCTTCCAGCATAGCTCTGAGTGATGATCTCAGCTGTTCCCTTTCCGCCACCTGCCTGCCATCAATCCCGTAGGCCTTTGCCACCGCCGGGAAATCAGGACTGGTAATATCTACAAAAGAGTACCGGCGGTCATGGAAAAGTTCCTGCCACTGGCGCACCATTCCGAGAAAAGAGTTGTTCAGCACAATCATTTTGACACCTATGTTAAACTGCGCCAAAGTTCCGAGCTCCTGAATGTTCATCTGGAATCCTCCGTCTCCGGCAATACAGATGACCAGTTTATCCGGATTTGCCATTTTTGCACCCACGGCAGAAGGCAGCCCGAAGCCCATGGTTCCCAATCCTCCCGACGTTATGTTTCTTTTTGATCCCGTAAACCGGGCGTACCGGCAGGAAATCATCTGGTGCTGCCCTACATCGGTGCAGATGATGTAGTCGCCGCCGGTGAGCTCATTCAGGCCATGGATCACTTCGCCCATCGTCAACTCGCCTGTCCCGGGAAAAAGTTCTTTCCGTACCACTTCATGTTCTTCCTCCTGCTGCAGGCTTCTGAAGCGGCTCAGCCATCCGGTATGCCTGCTTTCGGCCAGGAGTTCCGTGAGCATCGGAAGCGTTTCCCTGCAGTCTCCCAGCACAGGAACATCCGCCATGACATTTTTATCGATTTCCGCAAGATCGATATCAAGGTGAACGATCCTGGCCTGTCTCGCATATTGGTCCAGCCTGCCGGTTACCCGGTCGTCAAAACGCATTCCGACAGCAATGAGGACATCACATTCATTCGTTAATTTATTCGGTGCATAATGGCCGTGCATTCCGAGCATTCCTACATATAAAGGATGACCGGCAGGCAATGCGCCCAATCCCAAAACGGTAGCCGCTGCCGGGATTCCTGTTTTTTCTATAAATTCCTTCAGTTCGTTCTCCGCCTTTCCGAGGATAACCCCCTGACCAAAGAGCAGAAAAGGTTTCTCTGCAGTACTGATCAGTGCTGCTGCCTTATGGATATAGTCAGGCTTTACTTCAGGCCTGGGATGATAAGATCTTATCCCCGTACATTTTTCATATCCTGCAAAGTCGGTTTCCTGAAGCTGGGCATTTTTGGTAATATCGATGAGCACCGGCCCGGGCCGTCCCGATGCGGCAATATAGAATGCCTTTGCCAGAACGGCGGAAATATCATCTGCATCAGTGACCTGGCAGTTCCATTTCGTAACCGGTGCCGTAATATTGATAACGTCCACTTCCTGAAAAGCATCCGATCCCAGAAGTGAAGCAAACACCTGGCCTGTGATGCAGACCACCGGTGTGCTGTCGATCATGGCATCTGCGAGGCCGGTTACAAGATTGGTAGCACCCGGACCGCTGGTAGCAATGGCTACCCCCACTTTATCGGAAGATCTCGAATAGCCCTGTGCCGCATGGATTGCTCCCTGCTCATGCCGTACCAGAATATGGCGGATGGCATCTTTATAATCATACAAGGCATCGTAAATCGGGATCACAGCGCCTCCCGGATAGCCGAAAACAGTATCTACCTGCTCCGCTTTCAGCACCTCAAGAATGATTTCCGATCCTTTGCATCTTCTGATATTCCGGGGATCCTGAGTCTTTTTTACTGTATGTGATAATTCCATAATTGTATTAAAAATCGGTTATACATCCTTCTGAAGCATCGGAAACCAGTTTTGCATATTTATACAGTACTCCGCTCTTCACTTTGTAATCAGGCTGCCGGAACCCGGCTTTCCTCTCCTGAAGTTCCTTTTCTGAAATGATAAGATTAATGGTATTTTTTTCGGCGTCGATCTCAATAAGGTCATTGTCTTTTACCAGTCCTATCAGTCCGCCTTCAAAGGCTTCCGGGGTGATATGCCCCACAACGAAACCATGGGTTCCGCCTGAAAACCTGCCGTCTGTAATGAGAGCCACGTTTTTCCCCAGCCCCGAACCCATCAGCGCGGAAGTGGGTTTCAGCATTTCCGGCATTCCGGGTGCGCCTTTGGGTCCCTCATTTTTGATAACCACCACATCCCCTTCCCGGATGACACGGTCTTCAATACCCCTGATGAACTGCTTCTCTCCGTCAAACACTCTTGCCTTTCCTTTAAAAAAGCTGCCTTCCTTTCCGGTGATCTTGGCAACGCAGCCCTTTTCAGCAAGGTTGCCATACATAATGCGGATGTGTCCGGACGGCTTAATGGGATTGTCGACCCGTCTGATAATGTCCTGCTCCCGGTCAATGATGGAACTTATATTGGCAAGATTTTCTGCTACCGTTTTACCGGTTACCGTAAGGCAATGTCCGTGGATCAGTCCTTCATCCAGAAGGTACCTCATGACAGCCGGAACGCCTCCTACCCTGTGAAGGTCCTGCATCAGGTATTTTCCGCTGGGCTTCAGGTCTGCCAGTAAAGGTGTTTCGTCACTGATTTTTCTGAAATCATCAAGGGTGAGCCTGTATCCTATGCTTTTGGCAATGGCGATAAAATGAATAACGGCATTGGTACTTCCGCCAAGAACCATAATCATGCGCAAGGCATTTTCAAAAGCTTCCGGAGTCATGATGTCCGACGGCTTGATATCCTTTTCCAGCAGAATTTTCATATAGTATCCCGCCTGTTCGCACTCTTCCTTCTTTTCCCTGCTCAATGCGGGATAGGAAGAGGAATACGGCAGGCTCATCCCCAGTGCTTCGATGGCGGAAGCCATGGTGTTGGCCGTATACATTCCGCCACAGGCCCCAGCTCCGGGACATGAATTTTTAATGATCCCCTCATAGTCTTCGCCTGAAATTTTTCCAGCAATTTTATTCCCCAGCGCTTCAAACGCAGAAACGATATTCAGATCTGTTCCTTTGTAATGCCCGGCCTCGATGCTTCCGCCATATACCATAATGGAAGGCCTGTTGAGACGCGCCATGGCCATTACGGAGCCGGGCATATTCTTATCACAGCCGGGAACGGTAATCAGCCCGTCGTAATACTGCCCGGCACAGACGGTTTCAATGCTGTCTGCAATAACGTCCCTGCTCACCAGGGAATACCGCATCCCGTCCGTACCGTTGGTCATGCCATCGCTGATCCCGATGGTATGAAACATCAGTCCTACCAGATTCTGCCGGTTCACTCCCTTTTTTACCAGTTCCGAAAGGCCGTTCAGATGCATATTGCAGGTATTTCCGTCATACCCCATGCTGGCGACCCCGATCTGTGCCTTGTTAAAGTCCTCTCTGGTAAATCCGATTCCGTAAAACATAGCCTGTGTGGCCGGCTGGGTAGGATCCTGTGTAAGGACCCTGGAGTATTTATTCAGGTTTTCACACATACTGCAGCTGATTTTTCAGGTAGGAATAATCTTCATTCAGTACCAGATGGCGGTACGCTTTCCGGATTGCAGCCGAACGGCTTTCTTCCCAGTTCATCGCAAACTTTACATCATCAAGGGATTCGAGGGCTACGATTTCTGCTGCCGTACCACAGAAGAATGCAGCATCGGCTCCTTTCATTTCTTCAGGGGTGAAAACGGCTTCCCCACAGCCGATCCCTAACTGTTCTGCTATCTCAAAGACAGTTGCCCGGGTGATGCCCGGCAGGATGTTTCCTTTGGCAGGCGTAAAGAGTTTTCCGTCTTTTTCAAAAAAGACATTGGCTCCTGAGCTTTCTGCTACGTTCCCGTTACTGTCCAGCAGCAACGCTTCGTCATAACCTTTGTCTTTGGCTTCCTGGCAGGCAAGGATTGAGTTCACATAATGCCCGCTTACCTTGGCTTCTATCCTGAAGGCTTTCGGGTTGGGGCGTTCAAATGAAGACGTCATCACTCTCATTTTATCTGCCATATAACCGTTGTCCCAGTTCCATGCTTCGATTACCAACTGGCTTTTTCTTCCTTTTGAAAGTGACATATTAGGCGAACAGATCACCAATGGCCTTATGTAAGCATTCTGAAGCCCGTTCATTTCCAGCAATTCATAAGTGATCTCAATCATTTCATTGCTTGAACAGGAGAAGGGCATCATCATCAGCTCTGCTGATTTTTTCAGCCGGTCAAAATGTTCCTCTGCTTTGAAGATTTTTGTACCGGAAGCTGTTTTGTACGCTTTGATGCCCTCAAACACAGCATATCCGTAATGCAGCGACTGTCCGTAAAGATCTGTGGAAGCTTTGGAAGCCGGCAAGAATTCCCCGTCGTAGTAGAGGACACTTTTTTCGTTATAATACATATTTTTTATTTTTAAATTTCACTGTCAGGCATAAAAAAAACCATCCCCGATGAGGATGGTTTTTATATTAATTGTAAGAGTTTCAATATACCATCACTCATCACCGGAATCCGATAATGATAATAATAATGGCAATAATAGTATTGAATGTTCTCTGCATTTTGTTGCTTTAATGGGACAAATGTAAGCGTTTTTTTTAATTAAACAAACGATCTGTAAAAAATTTTTTAAAATTCCGCAAAAAACGGCATTTTATCTATGCTGATCTGGTCAGCTGGTCCAGTCTTTTCAGTAAGGCAGGAATTCTGAAATTTCCATGCATATTCTTGATATTTTCAATCATGCTTTCCAGCTCCGTACCGGCTGTGGTAAGAAACAGCGGTGTCCTGCTTTCCCCCCTGCAGATTGCCTTCCGTTTTGAGTCCGGTGCGGCAAATTCATTTTTGGCAATACCCACTATAGGAACCTTCCTTTTAAGGGCTTCATATAGATAGCCGCCCAAACCTATTTTTCCTGTATCGTCTAAGGTAACATAACCATCAACGACAATGATGTCCTCCGGTTTGAGATCAATTTTTTCCAGCAGGCTCAGGATGCAGGGCAGTTCTCTCTTATAAAATGCGCCGCTTTCGTAGGCTGAAACGACGGCCGTTTTTTCTGTATAAATACGGGCTTCCTTTTCGTCAGTCCAGCTTTCAAAGGCAAGGCAGACGGTGTAGGCACAATCGGGATAATAATAGGTGTCAAATGCGTAAATCATCAGTCTCTTTGGTATGTAATCTATTACAGGCTTTCCTTGAAAAATTCACCGAAATGCCATAAAATACCGGAAGGATCAACGACAAAGCATTCTTTTTCCCAGGGCAATGTGCGAACGGGCATAAGCTTCACCTTGTCGTACTTTTCTGTAAGTCCCAGACTCAAAAGATAGCTCCAGAATGCGTCGGCATCTTCTGTTTCCACAAAAATCATGGAATTATCAATCCAGTCCTTTACATACGCGTCCTGAAGGTAAAAAAAAGTTTCATTCCAGCGGAAAAGGGAGAATCCCGGACCTAACGTTACTTCATCAAAGCCAAGATCCCTGTAAAAGCGGCTTGAAGTTTCAAAATTTTCCGAACCGATAAACGGCCTTGCGGATTTAATATTCGGTTTCATAAGAAAAGCGGTGATGTGAAAAAAAGCAGACTTTTCCGAACTGCCTTTTCTAATGGGTAGATATTTTTTTTATTTTCTGTCTACGATGATTCTCTCCGGGCGGTTGGCAATTTCCCAGGCGGTTGTAAAAACCAGCTGCGTTCTTTTGGCGAGCAGATCATAATTGATCTTGTCTGGATCATCCGTAGGCTTATGGTAATCTTCGTGGATTCCGTCAAAGAAAAAGGCTACAGGAACATTATTTTTGGCGAAATTATAATGGTCAGAGCGATAGTACAGACGCTGGGGATCATTGGGGTCATCGTATTTATAATTCAGTTCCAGGTTATTGGTCTTCCGGTTGGCCGCTTCGTTGATTACTTTCAGCTGGGAGCTCAGCATTTCTGAACCGATAACATAGACATACTGTTTCCCCCTGTTTTCAGGATCATCACGCCCGATCATATCGATATTCAGGTCCGCTACCGTATTGGCCAATGGAAATACCGGATGATCCGTGTAATATTCAGACCCGAAGAGGCCATGCTCCTCACCGGTAACATGCAGGAAAAGAATGGATCTCTTCGGACCGCTGCCAGCCTTTTTAGCCGACTGGAAAGCTTTTGCGATTTCCATCACGGCCACCGTACCGCTGCCGTCGTCATCCGCACCGTTGTAAACGACTCCGTTCTGTGTACCGACATGGTCATAATGAGCGGACACCACTACAATTTCCTCAGGTTTTTCCGAACCTTCAATGAAAGCGAGGATATTTTCGGAATCCGGAAGATATCCGCCACCTCTTTTTTGCATGAAATCTGAAGGTACTTTCTGGTAGTAAGAGCCCAATACTTTCGGAAAGGCAATTCCCAGATTCTTATAGTAATTGACCATATACTCCCCTGCCTTCTTCTGTCCGGGACTTCCCGTATCCCTTCCCTCCATTTCATCAGAGGCAATCACATATAAATTCTTCTTGAGATCAGCTGCTTTAATTTCTTTGTAAGCAGCAACAAAAGTCTTGTCACCCTGCGCTGCGCTTGAAGAGACTGAACCTGTTGATGTTTTTGCCGTTCCGCAACCGGAGAGTACACTTATTGCAAATACCGGAATCAAAAGTTTTTTCATATTAAAAAAATAATTTCCCTAAAAATAACAAAATTTATTGAATGTCTGGCGGATCGGTAATTTTACTATATTTGACTAAAACCAAAAGATATGGAAAAAGTTTACGGATTTACCCATCATTCTTTTTTCTCAGAGATGTCGCAGCTCGCGCAGAAGCATAACAGCTATGACCTGTCACTGGGCCTGGCCGATTTTGATATTGACATCCGCCTGAAAGAATTTCTGAAAGAAGCCGCCGGGCAATCCACCCATCACTATGAATCTGCTGCCGGAAATGCAATGCTGATCCGTAACATTATCAGCTTCAACGGTCTGCGGCAGAACAGCATCTTCCTCTCTGAAGCAGAAGTTACCATTACGCCCTGTGCTACCTTTACGCTGTACACCGCCCTGAAATGCATATTGGATGCAGGTGATGAAGTCATTATTATCCAGCCATCTTACTACACCTATGGTCCTTCGGTTGTACTGAACCACGCTGTTCCGGTTTTCTACGATCTTGAAGATGATTTTACGGTAGACTGGGAAAAGTTCGCCAGCTGCATTACTGAAAAGACAAAAGCCATCATTATTAATTCTCCACAGAACCCCACGGGAAAACTCTGGTCGGAAAGTGAATGGAAGCATCTGGCCAGCCTTATCGGCAGCCGGGAAATTTATCTGATTTCCGAAGAGATTTATGATACGTATTGCTACACTGAATCCGGTCATTACAGTGCTTTTCTGCATCCTGAGCTGAGAAAGAAGTGTTTCTGTATTTTCTCGTTCGGGAAAATGTTTCATTCTACCGGATGGAAAGTCAGTTATCTGTTGGCCCCGGAGGATCTGACTTTGAAGTTCAGATGCCACCAGCAGTATATTTCCTACAGTGCCAATGCACCCTGCCAGTATGCCATTGCCCGGTATCTGGAAGTGTTTGACCCTGATGAAAATCAGCAGACCATGCAGAAGAAAAGGGATCTTTTTTACGAGTTGATTCAGGAAACGCCGCTTGTTCCCCTGCCAAAAGCAGAAGGTGCCGTTTTCCAGGTTGTTAATTTCAGGAAAATTTCCCAGACGATGACCGATGTGGAATTTTCAAAGTGGCTCACCATCGAGAAGAAAGTCTCATGCCTGCCGATGTCCGCTTTTTATCATGCCAGGCAGGATTCAGATTACATCCGTTTCAGCTTTGCCAAAAGA
>NZ_CAJYMO010000246.1 GCF_913776365.1 uncultured Chryseobacterium sp.
GCTTCGTTTTGTTATTAGCGTGAGAAACGTTGTTACCAACCATTGCACGCTTTCCTGTTATTTGGCAAATTCTTGACATATCTCGATGTTCTTATTTGTACTATAATATTTGAGAGTGCAAAATAACAAAGAATTTTTCAGATAGACAAATATTTCAGGAAATTATTTCTAATAAACAATGGGATAATTCCGGTGATCGATGCCATAAAATCAGTGACAGCACGGTACATGGGATATTTGTCTTTTTTTGTTTCATTTCCTGTTACTGACCGAGCAGTTAAAGCCGTTATTCTGATTTCCTGGCTTATGGTTTCTTCTGTAAACGGTTCTGGAGGCGTTTGATCAGGAAATAGAAAAGCAGGAATCCCAATGCAAAAATGGAAAACCTGGACATCAGGTCTCCGGCACGGGTATAAAATGTCAGTCCGTCATACAGATTGACTTTGGCAAACAGCGTAGTCTTATCCCCGTAAAAAGTATCGGCCACGGTTTCCCCGCGGGCATCAATATGGGCGGAAATACCGCTGTTGGCTGCCCTGGCAATTTCCCTCCGGGTTTCAATCGCCCTTAATCTGGCATAGGACAGCAGCTGTTTGTGGCCTTCCGAAACGCCCCACCAGGAATCGTTGGTCATGATCCCCAGGAAATTGGCGCCTTTCTTTACATAATCCCCTGTAAATTCTCCGTAAATGCTTTCGTAGCAGATAATCGGTGCTATTTTCCCTTTGTTGAACGGATTGGCAAAAGCCACTCTTTCCTTGTCGGTTCCCAGGGAAGCTACCGTACCGCCGAGGTTCAGCATGGCGTCGCCCAAAAGTGGTTTCAGATAATTGATATAAGGAAAAATTTCAACACCCGGAACCAGTTTTCCTTTGTGGTACACTTCCACTTTGCGATCCGGAACCACCTGTACGGCAGAATTAAAACTTTCTATCCAGAGGCCCTGATTCAGCTGGTAAGCCTCTTTCGGAAGATGGTCTTTTGAGGTGTAGAATTTGTGGGAAGAAATCCCTGTCTCAAAGACGGAACCCGGATGCTTTGCCAGGAAGCTTTTGATGTTGTTTAAAATAAGGCTTTTATCAAAAGACCTTTCCGAAATGGATCCTCTTCCGGGCAATGCGGTTTCAGGGGCAATGTAATAATCGATCTTTCCCTTTGAGCCGCTTTCCGCGAGCTGAAGAAGGTCATTTTCAATGGTCATACTGTCTCTGGAATATTTTTCGCCATACGGATTGAGGTCCGGCTGCAGCATCAGGACATTTACACTCCCCAAAGGTTTTTCATCAAAATTATGATACCGCACCATTGAAATAATCATGGGTACGGCAATTAATACGATAGCGAGAGAAACGTTTTTGATCAGGTCCTTTCTCTTCCGTCCGGCCTCCCACGTCCGGATGGCATAAAACAGGAAGACATTCACTGCCAGGATCCAGAAGCTTCCTCCGGTGGCTCCCAGCGTATCGTACCACTGGATGAGTTTCGGGTATTCGGAGAAAACATTCCCCAGGTTCAGCCATGGCCAGGTAAATTCCCAGTTCAGGTGGAATTTTTCGAAAGCCATCCAGATCGCTATAAAAAAGGCCAGGCCCCAGTACGTTCCCTGTGCGTTTTTATACCAGTGGTAGCACTGGAAAACCAGGGAATAGAGCAATGAATTCACGAGTACCGGAAAAACAACGGCCAGCAGCGAATGGCTACCGTCCGGATTCCGTGCTTCGTAGAGCCAGCCTGTGGTTACAACATTCCAGATGACGAAGCAAAGATAGGAAAGCCCGAAGACTACCCAGCTTTTCCTGCCGTAACCTGAAAATTTTGAAACGCCGTGCTCCATCATGAGAAGCGGAACCAGAGCGAAGAATATAAAGAACGGAACACCGTATGTAGGCCATGATACGGAAAGCAGCATGGCAGAAATAAGGGTCAGTAAGAGGTATTTCATTATGATGGTTTAAGATACAAATTTACTATTTTTGAAGCGAATAAAACGGCTGTTGATGATAAAGAAATTCTACAGGATCATAATCCTTCCCTATACGTTATTCCTGCTGTACCTGATGTTTCTGGGAATGGGCAGAAGGCAGTTTGAAGATAACCTGCTGACCATACGGCCGGTTCTTTCCACCATCGATTTTATTAAAGGCTGTATTTCCTGGAAAGATATCATTACCATTGTAGGAGGCAATATCATCATGTTTGTCCCGTTCGGCTTCCTGGGGTGGGCTTATCCGAAGCTTATGGGAATCAAACCCCTGCTTTTTACTTTTATTTCGGCCATTACTATTGTGGAAGGGTTTCAGTATTTTACAAGAATGGGAATTTTTGAGGTGGACGATATCCTGCTGAACACTTCCGGCATGTACCTGGGATTCCTGATCCGGAACCTGATGGAAAGAAGATGGAAAAACCTGGTGGTTTGATGAATGATTTCAAAGGTCCGGAAGAAAACCGGCAGTCTTCCCGCAGTCATAATCTTCTGTTCCTGCGTTTTTACTAAGTGGGGAATTGTACAGGATGGTTTTAAATAATTTAACAATTTGTTTTGATGTAGTTACAAATAAATTTTTTATTATTGTGTTATAAAAACACAGTCCTATGATGATTTATTCAGTTCAGCCCGGGCAGACCTTTGAGGAAATCAGTGATCAGCTTCATATTGAGAATCCCGGATATCTTAAAGATTTTCACAATAAGCACTGTCCTTGCCTGGAGCGGTATTCCGGAGACCTTATCGAAGGAAGCCGGATCTTTGTGCCCTCAGGAAAGCAGGTTCATGAAATCAATCAGCGGATCAGAAGCAATAATGACAGCTGTTACGGTTTTCCGGAGGCGGGAAGATATCCTTTTGCCTTTCATTCATGGAGCGGTACCTACCAGGCTTCCCATACCGTGTATTTCAATGATCAGGATAAGTGTGTCTACAGCTACACTGTTTGTCTTGATTTTGAAGAAGAAAAAAACGGCAACCTGTATTATCTCTGTACGTTTTCTGATTTCCTGAAAAACGGGAAGCTTCCAGACACGAAAGTTGCGGAACTGTCCGCCAGCTGTATCGGAATGATCTATCCTGTAAGACTCATCATCGGGCCGGATGGTGAACTCCTTAAAACAGAATGTGTCCGGGAACCCGGATCGGCTGACGGTAAACTTGAAGCACTGAAGCAGTATTTTACGGACCGCTTCAGTACGGGGTATATCAGTGGATTTAAAGATATTCTCACCATGCCGGACGAGATATCCCGGAAATTCGCAGGGACGTTGTTCTGTGCTTTTGCATTCGGCAGTTTTTATCAGGTGAAATTCGGGGACTGGACACAGTCTCCAATATACACCGCGTTTTATCCCTGGTTTTCCAATGCCGTGCCTATCCGTTTCGAACTGCAGAATATCCTCTGCCGGAAAGAACATCCTGAAGACCGGCTGATCAGAATACGCCAGGAAGGAACTTCCTGTGACCACAGGAGTCCGGAAGAGCTGCAGTGCGGAACGGCGTATGATCCTGATGTTCCGGTGTCCCGAACTTCTGCAGACTGCACACATTCAGCG
>NZ_CAJYMO010000247.1 GCF_913776365.1 uncultured Chryseobacterium sp.
CAGCATGAAGAGGAAGGTCTCAGAAAAGCACCGCCGCACACCATCTAAAAAAAACAAAACATATGATACAGCCCATCAGACACTTTGCCATTAACTGGGTAGACGGGATGAAAGTTTCCCAGAAGCACCTCAATGAGCAGGACAATTTCTTAATTGACGCCATCAGGGATTCAAGTTCCCTGCAGATCAATAATTATAATTTCGGATTGCTTCCGATTTCCACTGAATTTACCGACCGTACGATCTTTGATGTGCACAATACGGCAACCAATGATGTACAGCTCGTGATCAAGCATTGCAGCGCAGTGACCCTGGCCGGTTACCGCGTAGAGCTGAACGACAGGCGGGTAAGCGTAAAATCACTTGCCCGGTCCATGAATGATGAGCAGGCCGACGGAGAATATTATATCCTGATTTCCGTAAACCCGTTCGATAAAGTTCCGTTCGGGGACATCGATCCGGAGGAGCTGCCACCGAGACATCCTAATACACAGCCCAACCACCATATCGAGCTGCTTCCGGTAACGGCCCTGAACAGCAGCTACTCGGGAGGAAATTACCTGATCATCGGCAAGGTAGACCTGAAAGGCAACATCGCTCAGGTAGATTCCCGTTTTATTCCGCCGTGTACTTCGGTACAGAGCCATCCCGCATTGCTGGATTATTACAATACTTTTGCGAAGTCTGTAGGAAACCTGCAGCAGTATGCTTTCAAGATCATTCAGAAATCTTCACATAAAAATCAGAACACGGCACTGGCCCAGAATGTGAAGTTCCTTTGCAATACCATGATCGATACTTTCGGCGATATGTATTTCCAGTTCAGGAACATTACACCGTACCAGCCGCCTGTATTCCTTATAGAATCCTTTGCAAAACTGGCACTCCGCCTGTACAACGCCACCCAGGTTCTGGTACCTGCCGAATTGGAAGAAATGCTGAACTATAGCCTTGAGTGGAGTGAAATCGCGCCGCATACGCTTCTGAACCAGCTTTCTATTGTGGCGGAAACCAATTATGACCATCATAATTGCGGTGAACCGCTGCTGTACATCCAGCAGATGCTGAAAAGCCTGGAGACCATTTTCTCCAAGCTCAGCGAACTGGATTACATTGGTCAGCGAAAAGAAAATATCATTGTCAATGAACAGGAAGTTTCCAACAACAACAACCCGAAGAGGGGCTGGAGCGTTCTGGATTAATTCAATACATCTAAAGATAACAATCCCGGGATTTTCATTCGGGATTTTTAATTTAATCTACCCGTCATCAGCCGGTTATCCACAGGAAACCAGCTGATGATTTTATCAATTGTGAGTATGGATATAAATACACTGCGGCAGGAAACCCGCGGATTGGAAGACGGGAAAATCTTCCTGAATAATGCCGGCTCATCCCTGATGCCGGACAAGGTGGTTAATGCCGTTACCGGTCATCTGAAGCTGGAAGAACAGGTGGGAGGATACGAGGCAGCCCGCATCAATGCAGCGTTGCTGGAAGAATTTTATGATGAAACGGCAAAGCTGATCAATGCAAAGCCTTCTAATATCGCCTTTGCAACAAGTGCAACGGAAGCTTACGCAAAGGCCTTGTCGAGTATTGTCTTTAAAGAAGGTGAAGTGATTATCACCACTGCCGATGATTATATTTCCAATCAGATCACTTTCCTGTCCCTTCAGAAAAAACTAGGGGTCAGGATTATCAGGATGCGCAATCATCAGGATCTGGAGCTGGATCTTGAAGATCTGGAAAGCCTCATTAAGCAATACCGTCCGAGGCTGGTTGCCGTTACCCATATTCCCACCAATTCAGGACTGATCCAGAATGTGGAAGCGGTAGGAAGAATCTGCCGGGAGTACCATATTCTTTACCTTGTGGATGCCTGCCAATCGGTGGGACAGATGGTGGTGGATGTTGAAAAAATTGGCTGCAGCTTCCTGACGGCCACTGGCAGGAAATTCATGCGGGGACCAAGAGGAACCGGGTTCTTGTATGTGTCCGATGAGGTGCTGGAGATGGATTATGCTCCGCTGCTGCTCGATATGAGAGGAGCCGACTGGACGGAATTCAATGAATATGATTTGTTTAAAACGGCAAAAAGATTTGAACATTGGGAAATATCCTTTGCTTCATTGCTGGGATTTACGGAGGCAGTAAAATATTCAAACCATATCGGGCTACCTTTTATTGAAGCTTACAACAGGGCCTTATCCGTTCGGCTGAGGCAATCTCTTGAAGCCGGCGGTTTCCATGTCTGGGATTGGGGAAATCACCTGAGCAGTATTGTAACCTTCTCCCGTCCTGGCGGACATCTGGATCAGATCCAGAAAGTTTTAAAAGATCATCAGGTTTCCTTTTCAGTAACTCATAAAAATTCGGCCCTGATTGATTTTACCAGGAAAAATATTGACGGGATCGTGAGACTGTCGCCGCATTACTTCAATACACCGGAAGAAATTGAACAGGTTGCCGGAATACTGAAAAATAGTTTTTAAAGAAATGATAATTAAAGACTTACAGTAATTATTTTTGTTTGAGATTAATTAGCTAGGGATTGGATAAGGGGGCTGTATTTTTCAGTGGTGACTGCTTATCCCATGAGGTAGCCTCAGGTAAAAACAGCAGGAGAATCGATAATGTCGACTTCTCTGTGAGTATGGGGAACGATGATCTTACCGCGTGTACCATTTTACCAGGTGAGTGCAGATTTTTATTTTAAACGATACCATATCGTCTGCAAATTTCACTACATAAAAAGTTTTTGCCAGTGAATAATACAGTTAGGGATTGGATCTGCCGGAATTTTATTTCTCACTTGTCAGAATTTACCCAGATTTCTGTTTTGAAATATTCCTGTTAATAATAGACATGCTAATCATGATGAAGTAATCTATTGATTTTTAACATCAGCCAGGGGACGTCAAAAAAATTTAGGATCAGTATATAAGATGGGGAGCAGATGAGATACCATTTTAAAGAAGGTAAATCATATCAAATCCATCCTGCCATTTATGTGTATCTTATAGAGCGGATCCGGATACGATCATGAGTCAAAAAGTAGTACGGAGTCCTTTTTTGCTGCATATCATAAGCCGGAAATTTATTTTATCGAAGCACGCTCGGTAAAAAGTTGTTTTATTACTCTTCAGGAAATGGAGCAGCTCGGGCTTTTATTTCACAGATCACCAGGCGTTGCTATTTTTGATGGCAAGCGATAAATGTTACCAGACGAAGTATAATGATTCAAATACCTTATCCACGGTTAGAGAACACTCATTAAAATTTTAATTGTGTATATAACTAGGGATTAGATAAGGGAATTTTATTATGCCTGTGCATTAATAACTCTTATAGTACCGGGCAATTATTGTAGGAATCAGATCATCCCGGAAAACAGATACTGAAACTAGTATCTTTAATGTAAAATGGATATTCAATAAAATACATAAATTAATAAATAGGTAGGGATTGGAATGGGACTTTTATTTCTACTTACATTTTCCTTTTTTATTCACTTATGACGAAGCAGAGCAGGATAGAGGAGCATAATAGAGTAACAGGGATCATATTCTTTTACGACCAATCTCCTGATTACCACCTTGCCTAGTGGGTCTTATAACTGATTGATTACATACTGAGGTTGGGGCAGCGGTTGGTCGTATCATTAAGCATTTATATAGTAAAAATGTATTGAAAGCTATATCTGTACCTATAAACTGCTTTCCTCACAGATAAAATCAGCCGGAACCCAATACACGTTATGAATCAATCTATGAGGTTCCGCCGAAATCCGGTTGAATGATATAGATAGCTCGATTATTCATGATATCATCTGGATAAAGTATAGCAGGGATTACATATGGGCTTTTTATAGAGTCAGATATTTTTAGATAGTGCTGATATTTTTTCATCAGTCTTATACGACCTTCCTGGAAAAACCAAAATATAGTTATTAGCTAGGGATTGGAAAGGGGATTTTTTTCCGGGACGTAGGCATCCCAGGGAAGTGTTTAGACAGTACGGAAATTTTTTTCATCAGCTTTATGCGATTTTTCTTTCATGTTGAGTAATCAGGAGTTGCTGAATGGCATGTCAGTAACGTTACGGAACAGAAGTCACTGCGGAAGATTTTTCAGGTGGATGATTGATTATCCAGTCCATTGAAATGCATACATCAAAGTTTATGCAGTATAAAATATTTTTTTATTGTTTGGTAATGAAAGGCTAGCTGTATAAAATGAAATAATCAGTGCCTAGTATTCCTTTATAAAAATTTATTGATCATTGTATCAGATATAATGAGCTGCTTTATTCCTGAAAAAACCAGATATATTAATCAGCTAGGGATTGGATAGGGGGATGTTTTAAATCAGTCAGACATTCCAAGGAAGTGTTTAGACAGGACAGGAGTTTTTTTATCAGCTTCATGCAATTTTTCTTGTACAGCAGGTAAATAGGAGTTCTGAATTGTTCGTCTGTGCAGATCCTGGATTGGAGTCTATATAAGACTGATTTTCCAGCTGAATCACGGTCAGCCTTTACAATGGGTCTGTAATATTTGTAAACTAATAAACAATAAAGGTATGGTAGGTGTAAATAGGGCAGAATTAACTGAACGCATGGAAGATCAGATCAGATGGTGCAAAAATCATCAGGATCAGCAGGTCCATGTCTTTGAGGCCTTTTATCAACGCTTTAAAAATTTAAATCTTACAGCACATTAGCAAAACAGATGATAGTGGATTAGGGATCAGGCTTTTACCAGTATTTTATCGGTTGCTTTTCTGCTCAGAATTTCCTGTTTGCCTTCAATCTCAACGGTCATCGACTTATCAAAGCTTTCAATTTTAATGACCCGGATTTCTTTGTTCAATAAAAGGTTCCTTTCCGTAAGATAATTCAGGAAGGCATCGTCGGACAGGGTAACTGAAGC
>NZ_CAJYMO010000248.1 GCF_913776365.1 uncultured Chryseobacterium sp.
TTGTTGTAGAATGTCACTTTTATGCTGGCTTTACCTACGTTGCTGTCGGCGGCAATCACCCTCATGCCCAGACCAAGGGCGATCTTAGCCACTTCCTGGCCTATTCTTCCCATGCCTACGATGCCTATCGTCTTTCCTTTCAGCTCAATTCCTGCCGCGTATGATTTTTTCAAGGCAGCAAAGTCGGTAGCTCCGGAAACCGGCATCTTCCTGTTGGAATCCTGCAGGAACCTCGCTCCTGAAAACAGATGGGCAAAAACCAGTTCGGCAACCGATTCTGAAGAGGCGGAAGGGGTGTTGATGACATGAATGCCTTTGTCGCGGGCATAGTCCACATCGATATTATCCATTCCGACTCCCCCACGGCCGATAATTTCCAGCGACGGACAGCTGTCGATAAGGTCTTTCCGTACCTGCGTGGCACTTCTTACCAGCAGGGTGCGGATCTTATGTTCATTAATGTAATCTGCCAGCTGCTCCTGTGCAACTTTTGCGGTAATCACTTCAAAACCTTTTTCCGTCAGTGCATCGATACCGGATTGGTCAAGGCCGTCATTTGCTAAAACTTTCATAAACTTTTTATTGATTTAAAATGAAAAAGATTAAACGGCTGCTGTACGTGAGATACATTAATCGTTTAATCTTGTTATATAATTTTTTATTCCCCTTCTTCTTTAAATACTTCAATCGTTACCTGCTTTTCGATGAGGTCGGTGAATTTCCCTTTGTATCTTGTGGCTCTTACCAGGTGGTTATCAATCCAGTGATAGTTCCCGCCTCTCGGTTTTCCGCACAGTACGCTGTGGTATTTGAAGCCGTGCTTATCCAGCCAGTCAATGGTCACCTGTTTGAGGTTTTCCGTTCTTGAAGTGAAAAAGCAGATCTGGTGGCCTTCGTCATACCATTTGTTGATTGTTTCCAGGGCATCCGGGAAAGGTTCGCAGGTTACCATTCTTTCAGGTTCTTCGTTCGGAACGTCTTCGGTAATGGTCCCGTCGATATCGATCAGGTAATTTTTTACGCCGTCCTTCAGGATCGGGCTGATATGATCTATGTACTCTAATTCCATCGTTAAAAAATTTGAGCAACGAAGTTACGGCTTTTACCGCAAAAAGCAGCCTTAAACTTAACAGATATCGATGCAAAAATCTAATTTTATTGGAAAAAATGCAAACTGGCACCGGACGGCGGATGCCGGCGAATTGTGACGCCAGTGAAAACAAAGAATTTTTATTCTGCAGTATTCCGATACCCGAGGACTTTGGCTATGCTTTATTACAGGAATAAAACAGGACTCCTGAAATCCAATGTCACTTATGGGTTTGAGCGGTTCTTATGACGTGTGGAAGCCAGCACATCCCCGCCCGTAAAAACCATGATGTTTTACCAAAAATTTCCGAAATACATTTATTACACTTACATTTGTAGAAATGGAAGAATTTGTAATTTTAGTCAGTCCGGACGACCGGATGACCGGTCTTATGGAAAAGCAGCAGGCTCATGTAAACGGCTTGCTGCACCGCGCTTTCTCCGTATTTCTCTTCAACAGCAAAGGGGAAATGCTGCTGCAGAAAAGAGCTTCCGGAAAATACCATTCGCCGCAGAAATGGACCAACGCGGTCTGCTCGCATCCGAGAACAGGGGAAACTTACCTGGATGGTGCGCGCCGCAGGCTGAAAGAAGAACTCGGTATCGAAGCTGAGCTTTCCGAGAAATTCCATTTTATTTATAAAGCCGATGTGGGAGACGGGCTCTGGGAACATGAACTGGACCATGTCTTCACTGGAATCTTTGAATCCGGATTCCGCCTGAACAAGGACGAAGTGGAAGAAGTACGCTACATCTCCCCCGAGGATCTTGACCGGGAAATGGCTGAAAACCCTGACGATTTTACCGAATGGTTCAAGATCATCCTGCAGGAATACAAGCACCAACTCTGAAACCATGAAGAAAATACGGTTCCTCCTGTTTTTAATGACAGCATTATCGGTCACTGCCCAATCAGTACCGGTAACCCAATATGAAAGCCCGAACTACTCCATTGCCTATCCCAAAGACTGGAAAGCAACCGACGACAGCGGCATCATCAATATATTTCCGCCCAACCAGATCGGGGCTGTCACCATTTCGGAATATCATGACCTCAACCTTCCCAAAACGGAAACTAAGAAATTCATCCTTGCCCTGTATCATTCCGGCGAAGATGAAAAAATGGTAACCAGCCAGAATGGCAGAAAAGGATATACCGAATATTTTTACGAATACCGTGATGAAAAGGAAAAACTGGTCTGGCTCACCAAAGTCTATCAGAAAGACAAAGACCTGTACCTGATTTCCGTCAACTGTGCGCAGAAATACTGGAACGGAAATTATATGAAACTGTTCAAAGAAGCTTTCGAAAGCTTTCAGGTAAAAAAATAAAAAAATAGAAATAAAAAGTAAACATGAAAAAAACAGCATTGTACGACAAGCATGTATCTTTAGGCGCTAAAATCGTACCGTTCGCAGGATTTGAAATGCCTGTACAATATTCCGGAGTTACCGAAGAACATTTTGCCGTACGGGAAAAAGCAGGCCTTTTTGATGTTTCCCATATGGGGCAGTTTTTCATCGAAGGTGCCGGCTCAAAAGAGCTTCTGCAATATGTGACCACCAATAATGTGGATGCCCTTGAAAACGGAAAAGCACAGTACTCATGCCTTCCCAACGAAAACGGCGGGATCGTGGACGACCTGATCGTTTACAAAATGGAGGACGATAAATACTTTGTTGTGGTCAATGCTTCAAACATCGATAAAGACTGGAACCATATTTCAAAATACAATAGTTTCGGGGCAAAAATGACGAACGCTTCAGACGACATGTCCCTTTTGGCCGTTCAGGGTCCTAAGGCTACGGAAATCCTTCAGAAGCTGACAGAAACCCATCTGTCCGAAATCCCTTACTATAACTTCACCGTGGGTTCTGTGGCAGGCGTACAGGACGTCATTATCTCAAATACGGGGTATACCGGAAGCGGCGGTTTTGAAATCTATTTCAGGAATGAGGATGCGGTAACGCTTTGGGATGCCATCATCGGGGCCGGCGCCGAAGAAGGCATCATTCCTTGCGGGCTGGCCGCCAGAGATACCTTACGGCTGGAAAAAGGGTTCTGCCTGTACGGAAATGACATCGACGATACCACTTCCCCGATCGAAGCCGGACTGGGATGGATCACCAAATTCGATAAGGATTTTGTGTCCAAAGAAACTTTCGCACAACAGAAGGAACAGGGCATTACCAGAAAACTGGTAGGTTTCGAACTGACCGACAAAGGCGTACCAAGACACGACTATCCGGTGGTAGATGCAGAAGGGAATGTTATTGGAAAAGTAACTTCCGGTACGCAGTCGCCGATGAAGAAAGTCGGTTTAGGTCTTGCCTATGTGGACAAGCCTCACTTCAAACTGGGTTCTGA
>NZ_CAJYMO010000249.1 GCF_913776365.1 uncultured Chryseobacterium sp.
GTGAATTAATCCCCGGAAAACCACCCATAAAAGCAAGAACCAGAAGTTTTGCAGAATTGGAAAAACTGGCTATAGAAGGGCTGAACTACCATTGGGGCAGAAATCGAAACCATGCTGCTGCCAGGAAAGTCAATATAAGAGGTGAAGCTTTTGAAGTTTATGTGAATGCGGTGAATACTCAGAATTATTCTATGGATGATGTGAGTCTGGTATATAACACAAATGGCAGCTGGATGAGGTCAGGAAGCCCTGGATCCGCAACCTTGAATCCCATATCATGGGTGGGTAATCTGATTTCAAGAGAAGCCGTATGTTATAATGTGGGATATATAAAATACGCCGATGATCAGTGGGATTATACTTTTGAAAATGAAGAGGACATAGAATTCAAGTTTACTACCGCTCATGAAATAGGCCATGAGATCTTAAAATCGTATGGAGGAACAGTATATTCTTATGGTCATAAAGGAAGTGTGAATGTTGTAACACAATCACGAAAAGAAAATGCCTCTAGCTATTCCAAAAATGGAGAAATTGATATAATGCCATACTATCCCTCAGATCCTCCAATGCGACTTTATAATAAATATATTGCTTCAGAAAGTGATGTGTTGAGTCTGTTATGGTTAACAAAAATAAAATTAATGTAATATGAAAGTTATACTATTGCTATATAATCTCTTTGTTTTTATTTCATGTTCAAATAAGTACAATAATTATGAGGGGTATATTTACAGAGAAAAGTCTAAAATGCCTCTCAGAGATATAAATATTTGTGAAAGAAGCAATTTAAAAAATTGTATACAAACAGATGAAAAAGGTTTTTTTAAACTTAAGCAGCAGAAAAACAGAATTTCCAAATTTTTAATAGTATCATCAGCATCCAGCGTGTTGGATTCCATTCAAGTAATAAGAACTTCAGGCGGAGAAAAAATCAATTATTATTTTACAAAAGGTAGAAAAGATACATTATTTGTTAAAAATAAGTAATGAATTCCTAATATTATAAACAAGGATCAATTCCATTTGTTGATGTGCTAAAATAATTGATTGATGAGATGAATAATTATCAGAAAAAGCATCCCGTGATGATAATTATGATGACATAAGTTCAAACTCCACCTGGAAATAAATTACAAATAAAATCAAGCAGTTAGTATTCAAAGATGCTAAAGAATGCAAGTATTATTACAATACAGGGATGAATCAAACGTATATTTTCATCCAAAAATTTTAAATGAATAATGTAGATGATGAAAGATAAGATATATTATACGGTTATTATGATCGGCTTTGCAGCGGGTATATTATTTTATACGTTCAACCTGGTAATAAGTAACGCTGAAACATCTTTCACCGACCCAACTCTCAAGGAGTTCTTCAGAAATCCGGATTATTTTACAGTGTTTCTGTATGGATTGATAAGTGCAGGTACCCTGCTTCTATTAACGGCTATTATCAGAAATAGTAAGGTATGACAGCCGCACCAATTAAGATGTGCAAGGGTATCTCTGCTAACAACAAATTAAAAGTTTATCTCTGTCTTAAAATAACACATTCAATTCAACTGGCAGAATGGCGACATGACGCCTTTCATCCGTATTATGAACCCCGATACAGGGGGGAACGGACCAGATCCCCCAGAACCGGGGATATATGGCGATCCCGGAAGTAGGCGATCAGATGATGGTGAACTTCGTATACATTCACCCGGACCGACCGTTTGTGATAAACGGGAGGTTCCACGGGGCACAGGGTTGGGTGGAGGCATCAACAGCCATCTGAAGTCCATCCATATTCAGATGTCCAGATCCGGTACGGTCAACATGAACCACATCCAGAGCGTGAAAGCGATCAAGATGGCTTCGGCAATGGCAGATACCAGCCTATTTATTACCGGAAAGTTGTTTAATTATACCTGATTCCTAATTATCACCAAATCGTGAGCAATACATGTCTGTACAAGTACTGAAAGCGCAATATAGAGAAGCAGCACCGGTAAATGCCCTGATGAAACGGAGCGTTCCGTAGAATTTTACTTGTCAGACCATAAAAGTCCTGTTTTATGCAAAATTTAAAATAAAATATAAAGAGAAATCTTTAAATTTACGCTAATGATACTGAAATCATAAAACAGTATCGGTCACCAAAAAAACATCAGATTAAATATGGGAGTACTCGTCACCAATGAAACGGTAAAGCAGCTGTTTCATATTGCGCAGTCAATTGCGAAAGAAAATTATAACGGAACCTACGGTGCACCGCACCTGCTGCAGGCCCTGATGCATAAAGACATCGGCCTTAATGAATTCCTGAAAAGCATCGATAAAGATCCAGGTTATTTTTATGAATGGGCAGACGTAAGGATCGAGGAATACCCGAAAACAGGTCATCTTCCTGCCGAAGCTTCTCCGGATGAAACGGTAGACCCCATTGTGGAGGAAGCAGATGATATCCGCCTGAAACTGGGACTGGACGAGATCACACCCGTCTGCATTCTTACAGCTATTGTAAAGCCCCAGATAGCCTTTACCCTTCAGCAGCTTAAATCATTACCGCTCAGAGAACATGAAATACTCAATCTGTACCGAAAAGATACGCCGTATGAACATTCCGGGGATGATGGGCTGTCTTCCGTTTTTTCCAATGGTTCCGGTTATCAGGATAATTCGTTTCCTTCCATTAAGAGTTATTGTGTGGACCGGACGGCGCAGGCCCGTAAAGGGGATCTTGAAAACATCATCGGCAGGGATAAGGAACTCCGCATGCTGGTGGAAATCCTCTGCCGCAGAAGCAAGCCGAACGTCATCATCATCGGTGAGCCGGGAGTCGGGAAGACGGCGCTGGTAGAAGGTTTTGCCACGGAAATTATCAAAGGAAATGTTCCGGATATGCTTAAAAACGGGACGCTTCTCGAACTGGACACCGGAGCGCTTCTTGCCGGTACCTCATACAAAGGAGAAATCGAAGACCGCCTGAAGAAAGTCATTAACGAATGCAAAAAAATAGAAAAAGCCATTCTTTTTATTGATGAAATCCATACCCTTCTTGATCCTAAGGGAAGCATCGGAAATGTGGTCAATCTCCTGAAGCCGGAGCTTGCCAGGGGAGAAATTACCGTGATCGGGGCCACTACCCAGGAAGAATACCGGAAAATCATTGAGCCCGAACAGGCTTTCAACCGCCGGTTCGAAGTGCTTACCGTACTCGAGCCGGATGAAAAAACCTGTGTGAAAATGATTGATGTCCTGCTGGACGGCTATAAAAAACACCATGGCATCGAAGTGGAAAAAACAGCACTTCCCGAGTGTGTGCGACTGGCAAAAAGATATGCCAAAGGAAAAAAGCTTCCTGATGCCGCCATCGATCTGCTGGACCGTACCATGGCCGCCATCAAGATGCTGGACGAGCTTTCCGAAAAAGAACTGCAGAGCTGGAAAATACACTATGATGAAATCCTGAAGGAAGAATTTGCCGGTGACAAAGACAAAGCGGATGAACTGATCTGGACATATAACCTCCTGAGGGATAAAATCAGCCCGATCCTCTGGGGTTCCCTGAGCGAACAGCCGCAGATCGATAATTCCATGCCGGTAGACCAGATCCGAAAAATCATTGAGGATACCTATGCCGAACTCCTGCAGCATGCGGCAATAAAAAGGGAAAAGGTAGGCCGTCTGGAGCTGGCAGCCGTAATGGCCGCCAAAACCAATATTCCGATCGGGAAGATCCAGGCCCAGGAAAAAGAAAAACTCCTCAATATGGAATCGCTGCTGATGAACAGGGTAGTGGGCCAGGACCATGCCCTTAAGATACTTTCCGATGCCATTGTGGAGAACCGCAGCGGGCTGAATAAACCGGGACAGCCGATCGGATCCTTCTTCCTGCTGGGACCTACCGGAACCGGAAAAACCGAACTGGCAAAATCAATGGCCGAACTGCTTTTCAATGACGAAAAAGCAATGGTGCGGTTTGATATGTCGGAATTTAAGGAAGAACACTCCGCAGCACTGCTGTACGGGGCGCCTCCGGGATATGTTGGATATGAAGAAGGGGGAATGCTCGTGAATAAAATCCGGCAGCAGCCTTACACGGTGGTACTGTTTGATGAGATCGAAAAGGCCCATCATTCCGTATTCGACGTTTTTTTACAGATTATGGATGAAGGGAAAGTGCATGACAAGCTTGGTAAAGAAGGTGATTTCAGCAATGCGTTGATTCTTTTTACCTCTAATATAGGCAGCGAAGAAATTGTGAAGCAGTTTGAAGAAGGAAAGATTCCGGAATCCTCGTCACTGATGCAGATCATGGCCGGTTCAGGAAGGTTCAGGCCGGAATTCCTGGCCCGGATTACGGAAATTATCCCGTTTGCACCGATCACCGAATCCATGGCCGAAAGGATCTTCAATATCCAGCTGAAATCGCTTCACAGTTCGTTGATGAGACTTGGAATGAACTTAAAAATCAGTGATGAAGCAGTGAAGCAGCTCGCTTTAGGGGGATTTAGCAGCAAATATGGGGCAAGACAGATTTCAGGGGTCATCCGGGCACAACTGGCAAGGCCGATCTCGAAGATGATCGTAAAAGAAGAAGTAAAATCCGGGCAGACTATTTTCACCGATTGGAATACAGAAGAGGAAAAAATAACCTGGAAAGTGGAATAAACAATAAACCTGCAGGCATCATGCCTGAATATTATGAAACGTACTGTAAAACAGATGATCCCGGTACTAATGATCATGGCTTCTTCCTTAATGAATGCCCAGTTCCTTGCCGCTTCCGACACTTCCGAAGGCAGTGTCAGAAGATACAAGAGCATCATCAATGCCAATAAGGAAATCGTTGATTTCATCGAGCATTCGCTGGTTGAAAAAGGATTGCCCCGGCATCTCCGGAATCTGGCGCTCATTGAATCCCATTTCAACAGCCGCGTCACGTCAGGCGCCGGGGCTGTAGGAATATGGCAGTTTATGACAGCCCATGCCAATCAATATGGACTTACGGAACAGAACCGGACAGATATTTATAAAAGTACGAAAACAGCTGCTGTATCGCTCCTCAGCCTTTATAAAAAATACAATAACTGGGTAACTGTAGTGGCTGCCTATAACTGTGGTGAGGGAAATATTGCAAAGGCAATGGCAGCAGCAGGATCCAGCCAGTACCATCTATTCTCCCAATACCTTCCGGCAGAGACCGTTAATCACGTTAAAAAATACCTCAACGCCTGTTATGCCACCGGTGAACTGCAGAGTGTACTGAGCAATTACAATTCTTCCCGGATGAATACGGTATTTCTGGTAAACGGCGGCAGTAAGAAAACCGTCAGCGATCTGGCGGAAACCGATATCAATGCAGGATTCAGCCTCAGTGTTATTGCAGATGAACTCCAGGTAGGAATGGATCGGATTCTCGCATGGAATCCCGGTATTTCAGAAGAGCTACGGCAGAAAGGCGAAAGCACGCTGTATCTTCCGAAAGACCTGATGCCCGATTTCCTGCTGCGGAAAACTAAAATCCTTTCCCGTTCCCTGAAAGAAAATTCAGCGGGAAACCAACCATAAAATCCTTCATGTCTAACCTTTAAAATACAGGTCATATGAAAACAGAATCACAGAATATAAAGAACAGTTCTTTCCGTCCTGTTCAGAATGCAGACGGGGTAACGGAGAACCATCACATGGGGATCAACCGTCTGGTGAAGCTATCGCTGGTGGTGGAGGGACGGATCATCAGATACTATAAACATTTCAGGCTTACCCAGAGCACGGGGCGCCACCATGAGTTCAGTGTGACATTGGGCCATGACGCTCTGGGCGGCCGCCAGACGCATACCCTTGAGGAAGCGCACAGTTTTTTGGGCAAGCGTCTGACGGCCGTGATTTCCTATAAAGATATTGAGAACAGCCCGGAGCGGACCTTCGTAGGGGTAATTACGGGGGTAGGCTTCAGCCAGGAAAAGATGAGCCTTGG
>NZ_CAJYMO010000250.1 GCF_913776365.1 uncultured Chryseobacterium sp.
TGGGAAATATAATCTTCACTTTCATAATACCTGGAAATATCCGGTGGAATAGGAGAGGTCCTGTATATCCCTTTTGTTTCCGTTTCTATAATTTCAAAAATTTCCTGCGAAAGAAAATGATCTTTGATTTTCATTTTTTGTATTCAGTTTAATACAGAATCCGGAGCTTATCAGAGCCCCGGATTTCAGCTTATTTTAATTTTGACAGGCCGGATGTTTCACGTGAAACATAAGCCATTTTAACGCCCTAAATAGACCAATAAAACATTAATATCAGCTGGCGAAACACCACTGATCCTGCCTGCCTGTGCAATCGTTTTAGGTTTCACCCGGGACATTTTCTGTTTCGCTTCTGATGAAAGGCTTGATATTTTCATAAAATCAAAATCTTCAGGGATTTTAATATTTTCAAGCCGGTTTAATTTGGCTACATTTTCTTTTTCCTTCTCAATATACCCTTTGTATTTGATATTGATTTCTGCCTGCTCTTTCACTTCACTATCGTAATGAGAAACTTTTTCACGGATGGCTTCAATTCCTTCCAGTTTTTCTAATGTCATATTCGGGCGGGTCAGGATCTGGGCTGCTCTGAAGGCCTGATCAACCGGGCTGCTTTCGATGGTCTCCAGGATCGGATTTATTATTCCGGGTTTTAAAGAAGTTTCTTTCAGGAAAGATTCGAGTTCTTCACTGGCTTTAACTTTTTCCTGTACTTTTCTCAGACGCTCTTCTCTGGCCAGCCCTAACTGGAATGATTTTTCCGTAAGCCGTATATCTGCATTATCCTGTCGCAGCAGCAATCTGTATTCGGCTCTGGAAGTGAACATCCGGTAAGGTTCCTCAGTGCCCTTTGTAATGAGGTCGTCAATCAGTACTCCGATATAAGCTTCATCACGGTTCAGGATAAATTCATCCTTTTCATGTACTTTATTGTGTGCATTGATTCCTGCCATCAATCCTTGTCCTGCTGCTTCTTCGTATCCTGTAGTCCCGTTGATCTGGCCTGCAAAATATAAATTTTCCACCAATTTCGTTTCCAGGGTATGCTTGAGCTGGGTAGGAGGGAAGTAATCATATTCAATGGCATAACCCGGACGGAATACTTTTACATTTTCAAATCCCGGAATGTGTTTCATTGCTTTGATCTGAACATCTTCCGGTAAAGAAGAACTGAATCCGTTGACATAGATTTCTACCGTTCTCCATCCTTCAGGTTCTACGAAAAGCTGATGCCTGTTTCTTTCTGCAAACCGGTTAATTTTATCTTCAATGCTCGGGCAATATCTTGGGCCGAGGCTCTGGATGGTTCCATTGAACATCGGGCTCCTGTCAAATCCTTCCCTTAAAATATCGTGTACGGTTTCATTGGTATAGACGATATGGCAACTCAACTGTCTGGTTAATTTCGGAGTGTCCAGATAACTGAATTTCTGAGGTTGGTCGTCTCCTTTCTGTTCTTCCATTTTGGAATAATCCAGGCTCCGTCCATCTACGCGGGGTGGGGTACCGGTCTTCATTCTTCCGGCTTCAAAACCCAGAGAGACGAGTTGTTCCGTAATTCCGAAAGCGCGTGGCTCGCCCATTCTTCCGCCGCCCAGCTGTTTGTCGCCGACGTGGATGAGCCCGTTCAGGAAAGTACCGTTGGTGAGAACCACTGAACGCCCTTTTATTTCTATTCCCAGCGAGCTGATAACACCTGTCACTTTATTGTTTTCTACAATCAGCTGTTTTACCATATCCTGAAAGAAATCAAGATTAGGTGTATTTTCCAGGGCCAGCCTCCATTCTTCTGCAAAGAGCATCCGGTCGTTTTGTGTTCTTGGCGACCACATGGCAGGACCTTTTGAAAGGTTCAGCATTTTGAACTGGATAGCCGATTTATCCGCTACGATACCGGAATATCCTCCGAGCGCATCAATTTCACGTACAATCTGCCCTTTCGCAATTCCTCCCATAGCAGGATTGCAGCTCATCTGTCCAATGGTCTGCATATTCATTGTAATCAAAAGGGTTTTTGAACCCAGGTTGGCGGCTGCGGCGGCTGCTTCACAACCGGCATGGCCTGCGCCGACTACGATGACGTCATATATTTCTGAAATCATTTTATTGCTTGTTTTAAGCCTTAAATTTTAAGTTTTTATGTAAATGTTTCACGTGAAACATTATTTAAAAATACAGGTTTAAATCGCCTGTATTGCGGTCTGTTTAACCGGCATTCCATCAGATCCAAGTGTCATTTCTTTAAAGATTGCACTTTGGGTTTTTTTATTGCTGATACCTGGCTAAATAAAAATCTTCTTTCTCCCGCATTTCTTTCTCTTCCGCTTCGGTTTTGTCTTTGTATCCTGAAAGGTGGAGAATACCATGAGCCAGCACTCTTCTGAGTTCTTCTTCATATTCCCGGGATAGAGTAGAGGCGTTATCGGAAATGCGCTGCAAAGATACAAAAATCTCTCCGCTTATGGTCCTGCCTTTTACATAGTCGAAAGTTATAATGTCTGTATAGTAATCATGTTGTAAATAATCCTGGTTAACTTTCAGCAGATATTCGTCATCACAAAAGATATAACTTATTTCGCCCGGCTTTTTTCCTTCCGAAAGAATAATATCTTCCAGCCATGCCTTGTAATCTATAGCTACCGATTCCGGCAGATTTTCGTAAAAAAAATGTATCATGATAAATTTAAAACCAGTGTCCTAGAATAACACTGAATATGCCTTTTTGGTTGTTTTTAAGTGAGTGGCTGAAATTGATTTTAATCTGTCCGAATGGAGATTTATATCCTGCCGTAATCCCGAGTGAACTGTAGTTCAGCTTTACAGCATCCTCAAAACTCAGATCATCCGATAAATTAGCGAATGAAAAATTTCCGCTGATGAAGTAATTTTTGTTGAATTTGAACTGCAGGTCATTGGAGATGAGAATCACATTATTGGTACTGAGCTGTCCGAAATAAAACCCTGAAAAGCTTTTGAGATTAACCATATTCTGTTCAAATATCCCTCCGAGCCTGTATTGGTAAAAAGAGGGAAGATCTTCTCCAATGGTAATTCCTCCATACAGATTAAGCCGGTAGGCAAACTGTTTCGCAATAGGGAAATTAATCCTGATATCCGCCTTTACCTGAACCAGTCTTTTTTCAACTTCCGATTTCATCAGGTCGATTACCTTACCTTCTGCATTGATGTAAATCCCGCGGGTAGGGAAGTCTTTATCGTCCTGGGTATCACTTTTCAGGAACACATACGGATTGAGGAAGCGGTTATAAATTTTATTTCCGCCAATAGGTTCCGATTCAAAATAGTCATGGCTCATTCCTCCGCCTACTGCAAATTTGTCTCTCCAGATAGATTGTATATACGCCTCATTTCTCAGCCATGTCCATTTTTCTGTATCGTCGTTGTTTACATTTCTCAGCGTAAAGCTCATTCCGGAGGAATAAAGCCCGAATCCGGGAATATATCCGTTATCGACAAAATAATTCAGGTAATATCTCGGTTTATCACCTACGATCACATCCAGTGAAAGATTGGAATTTCTGAAAAGCAATCTCTTGGCAGAATAATTGAGCAGAAGCCCTGTTTTGAATATTTCATCGTAATGCAGGCCGAATTTCAGAAAATGCCTTGAGTCGTCTTCCGTTACATAGAGCTTGAGATAATTCGTATTATTTTCCGTAACAATATCATAGTTGATGAATTTATAATTATTTGTAGCAACAAGCTTGTCTATTTTTTTATTAATGCTTCCGTAGGTTTGCAGGGAAGGAAGCCTCAATGCCATTTTACCGAGAACATAATTTTCCCCGTAAATCCTTCCGCCGTCAATTGAAACACTGTCTATTTTATATACATTGGAATAAATAGGGTTGACATGCTGCCGGAGGCGGTCAAAAGGCCGTTTAGGAAGTTCATTCAGGATCTTCAGGTATTTTAGTCCTTCCGTATAGCCGCTGTCGAGTATTTTTTTCTTTTCATCATAACTGGTAGCGGTCATTCCTTTCAGATCGGGCTTGATATTGATGTCTGTGTATTTATATTGACGCCGGGTGTCTTTTTTAATCCCGAAATCGATTACCTGATTCAGGATAGAGATAATGCTGTTCAGATCCTCCCGCTTGGAAAGGTCCTGATTAAGATCAACGCCGATGACGATATCAATCCCTTTATCCTTTAATGGTTTTGAAGGATAATTAACTGACATGGCACCGTCGATATAAATACTGTCCCCGATTTTTATGGGATCCATCAGAGAAGGGAAAGCAGAACTTGCCATGATGGACTGTACCAGATCTCCCTTCTCAAAAATTTCCATATTCCCGCTTTCCAGATTGGTTGCAACGCACATGAATGGAATGGGAAGCTTTGAAAAATCATTGATATTAGAAACGTTTTTAAAAAGTTCTTTCAGAAGATATACATTTTTCTGGCCGGTACTGATGGAAGAGGGAAGGGTAATTTTTCCGTTTTTAAGCGGAATGGAAAGCAGGTATTTGTCTACGGATTTATTAAAGAAAGTGGTTTCCTGCCGTGTGGTTTTAGGATCTGTAATCAGAGAATAAAAATCGGTATCCATCACGATCTTCTCAATTTCCTTTCCGGAGTATCCTGACGCATATAGTCCGCCAACAATAGCGCCCATGCTGGTACCGGCAATATAGTCTATTTTTACGCCCAGTGAATCCAGTACTTTAAGAACTCCGACATGGGAAAAACCTTTTGCTCCGCCACCGGCCAGGGAAAGTCCGATCCTGGGATTCGGAGGGATCTTAAGGTCTTTTTTTACCTGCGCAGGAATCAGGATGACTAGAATCACAAACAGAAGGAACAGAAATTTTCTCATGGCTTAATCTTTTATGTAGATCCTTTTCACACGGGGTGAAATGGAAGTTAATACTTCATAGGTAATGGTACCGCAGTATCCTGCAAATTCTTTTAATGCAGGAAAGGCATTGAAAAGTGTAACGGGATCGCCTTCTTTGGCATCAGGAATATGGTCTACGTTTACCATCATCATATCCATACAGATGCTTCCTACGATGGGTGCCAGAGTTTTATGGATTCCGACATTTCCCACCTGGTTTCCGATCAGTCTCGGAATACCGTCTGCATAGCCGACCGGAATAGTGGCAATTCTCATCCGTTGGTCTGCTTTAAACCGCCTGCTGTAGCCGACGGATTCCCCGGCTTCTATGGCAGAAATCTGTGAAATGACCGTTTTAAAACTTACCACCGGACGCAATTGTCTCTGTATTCCGGAAGCAGGAGATTCTCCCAGCATACCGATTCCGATTCGTACCATATCATACTGATGGGCGGTATAATTGGTAATTCCCGAAGAATTAAGAATATGCCGCAGGGGAGTATAGCCCAGTTTCTTGATCAGACTGGATGAATTGTTCTCAAATGTCGTCAGCTGGGCTGCTGTAAATTCTTTCTCATCCGGCAGATCCGAAGAGGAAAGATGACTGAAGATGCTCTGGACTTTAAGATTCTTATTTCTCAAGGTGTCTGCCAAATGATCCAGCTCTCCGGTTTTGAAGCCCAGCCGGTGCATTCCTGTTTCCAGTTTGATATGGATAGGGTATTTCTGGTCATATCCTGATCTCTGAAGCGCTTCATTAAACAGTTCCAGCACTCTGAAGCTGTAAATTTCGGGCTCCAGATTATAACGGATCACGGTATCATAACTGTGCTGCTCCGGATTCATTACGATGATGGGAACCGTAATCCCTTTTTTCCTGAGCTCTACGCCTTCATCTGCAAAGGCTACTCCAAGGTAATCGATGTGATGGTGCTGAAGAAATTCCGAAATCTCATAGCTTCCCAGACCATACGCATTCGCTTTTACCATGGCCATCATCCGGGTGGATGGTTTCAGCAATGATTTATGATAGGCGATATTATGCAGGATAGCATTCAGGTTAATTTCCAGTACCGTATCATGTTTCCGGAGTTCCAGAATATCTTTTAGCCGTTCAATTTCAAATTTCCGGGCCCCCTTTAAAAGGATAATCTGATTTTCAATTTCTGTAAGATACTTGCTGTCAATAAGTTCTTTAGTATCAATGAAAGTATGGGTTTCAGATTTAAATAAATCACTGTATTTTGATATATTATAGCCGATCAGGAATACGGAATCGAAATGTTGTTCGTTCACCAGGTCGGCAACTTCCTCATACAGATGCTGCAGATCAGAACTTACCTCAATCATATCGGTCAGAACAAGGGACTTTTTTTCCTTATTGTATTCATTCAGAAACTGCAGGGCAGTCTTCAGGGAATCCAGATCGAGATTAAACGAGTCATTGATAATAATGTTGTTCCGGATTCCTTCAATGGCTTCCAGGCGCATTTCCACTGCTTTCAGCGCATTGATTTTTTCTACGATCCTGTGGTTTTCGATCTTCAGTTCTTTTAATACGGTTACAAGAGCCAAGGCATTGGTTAAAGTAGCTTCGTCCCTCTGATGGACAGGAAAGGAGATTTCTTCCCCGAAATAGCATACTATAAGATCTTCATCTCTGGAAGACGGTTCTTTAAAATGTACTTCATTGTGTTGCTTGAGCCCGTATGAAATTAATTTTTTACCTGAATAAAGTGCTTTTAATTTATGATCAGTCAATACGTTATCTCCGTTGTAAATAATGACTCCGGATCTTTTGAAAAGTTTGATTTTTTCGTCGATCAGATGTTCTTCGGAATCAAAATTGGCGAGATGGGCGGTACCGATATGGGTAAGCAGTCCGATCTGAGGTTGAAACAGATGTTCCAGATGTTCCATTTCGCCGGGCCCGGAAATCCCGGCTTCAAAAATTCCAAGCTGATGGGCAGGATTGATCTGAAGCAGTGAAAGGGGAAGGCCGATCTGTGAATTGAAACTTTTCGGGCTTTTCACGGTCGGGAATTCGTTCCACAGACATTGGTAAAGCCACTCTTTCAATATGGTTTTTCCATTGCTTCCCGTAATACCGATTGATTGCAGATGCGAATTTCTGAAATGATATCCCGCCAGTTGTTGCAGGAAGGTTACTGTATTTTCTACAATAATCCAGGTAACTCCTTTGAAACGTGGGTCGTAATGTTCTGATATAATAATACTGATTCCCTTTTCTATGGCTGCTTCAATGAATTTTTCACCGGAATTTTTATGGGTATTGATGGCTATAAAAGCCGTATTACGGGTAGAATAAATAATTCTGCTGTCAAAAGCAATATTCCTGATGAGTAGTCCTGCATCTCCGATAATTTCTGCACTGGTAATTTCTGCTATCTGATGGATGGTATAATTCATTGGTCCCTTTCTGCTAATCTGTTACTTTACATGGATGCAGCGGCAGTATTTCAGAACAGGCCAAGTCTCTGCCTCTGCAAAACCGGCTCTGTTCAACCGGACAATGTTAATTCGGTCTAAGTTACTTAATTTTCTTTCTGGAAAGTACTTCATCTATAAAAACCCTGCGGCTTACCGCTTCGTAGCTTTCCGTCTCTCCCAGCTCCACCAAATCATTTCCCTGGGAAATTCTCATCGAATAGTTGGCCAGGTTTCCTGTCCTTTTGCAGATGGCGTGCACTTTGGTCACGTATTCCGCCATGGCCATCAGATAAGGCATCGGTCCAAAAGGGCGGCCCAGGAAATCCATGTCGAGTCCGGCAATGACTACCCGTATTCCGCTGTTTGCCAGTTGGTTGGCTATATCAATGATTCCTTCATCAAAAAACTGGGCTTCATCAATTCCTACAACATCACAGTTGGAAGCAAGCAGAAGAATCTCACTGGGATTGTCTACCGGGGTACTCCGGATTTTATTCTGGTTATGGGAAATGACATCCTCTTCAGAATAGCGCGTATCCAGTCTTGGCTTATAGATTTCTACCTGCTGGCCTGCCATTTCCGCTCTTCTCAGCCTGCGGATGAGTTCCTCCGTTTTGCCGGAAAACATGGAGCCGCAGATAACTTCCATCCAGCCGCTTTGTTTGGAATGATTAATTGTATTTTCTAAAAACATTTGTTAAATTAGCCGTATATTTTTAAGATCAAAAGTACGCAATTTTAATAAGATTCTTCCTATGCAGAATATCCAAGATTTAAAGGAGAAAATTTTTTCCGAATCCAAGAATATCATTGGTATTCTGGACAGAATAAGCAGTGTAGAGGAACTGTTGGGCAGGGTAGAGCTTATCGATGAGCTTGCCGAAAGAATTTCATTTCTGCGCCTTCTGGAGAAGAATCTTCAGCATTCCGGAGACGTAAGCCCTTCCTATGCTGCCGGAAGTACGCAGCGTATTTCCGGAGAAGAAATCATGGAAGAAGAAGCGGTCTTTAATAATGAACTGAACGGAATTGATGCGCAGGGAAATGATCTTTCCGTAAATCAGCCTGAGGAAGAAGCCATTTTTAACAACCAGCTGCATGAGATTGTAGAAGAAAAGTTTCACGAAGCGCTGGTGAGCAGTGCAGAAGAAAACGCAGAAATAAAAATACCGGAGCCGGATGAGACGGCCTCTTATTCCGGGCCAATACAAGAAGATTCCGGAAGTGAAGAAAATTACCGGAATGAAGATACCGGACATGATACCAGCCCTTTAAGGCCATCCGGCTACAGTGCTGCTACCGAAGAAGAAGTCCTGTTCAATAAGCAGCTGAATGAGATCAATGAATTTGAAAATGAGATTTCCGATCCCGGTGCGACAGACCGTTTCAGCAATTTTGACGAAGAAGAAAGGATTCAGGAGCGGTATGAAGCAGGAATGATAGCAGATCATCAGTCACCTGAAAAAAACCGGCTTGCTCCGGCTATTTTCGGAGACGGGCCTTTAGAAGATCCGGTAAGTGAAAAAGAAGAAAATGAAACCCGTTCCCTGTCTTCGCGGGCGCTGGAAATGGGAGAATTCGCTACGGATACTTCCAGTACAGACCTTCTGGTTCATACAATGGAACATGAATCGGCAACAGAGGAAAAGGAAGCATCCGTTCTTGCCGAAATCAATGACAGAAGAAAGATAACGGATATTGAAAAACAGGTTCCGGATCATGGAAATGATAGTCCTGCTTCGGACAGGGATTTTGAAATCCGGGAATCCGGGAATCCGGAAAGGAAGATAAGACTTTCCGGTATCAGAGGATTGAAATCCGTACAGTCTTTTTTTGATGACCACCATTTTGAAACGAAACAGACTGAAGAGATACAGAGCCCTGTTCAGGATGCCGGAAGCCTGCTGAAAAGCAATGTCCCGACCGGATTTATGGAGGCGGAAAAGAAAAAACCGGAATTCCGGCTGGACCTCAATGACAAAATTGCCTTTTCAAAGATGCTGTTCGGAGGAGACCAGGCTGAACTGAATGCGGTAGTGGATAAACTCAATACTTTCAGGAACATTGAGGAGGCAAAAGAATACCTGAGCGATCTCTATTATTCCCACAAATGGAATAAAGTGGATGAATATGCCCAGCGGCTCTGGGTATTGGTAGAAAACAAATTTTTATAAATCATATTTTGAGCGGAATTCTCTATTTTGTTCCCACCCCGATCGGGAACCTTGAAGACATGACCTTCAGAGCCATTAAGGTACTGAAGGAAGCGGACTATATTTTATGTGAGGATACAAGGACATCGGGTATTCTTCTGAAGCATTTTGAGATTTCAAAACCGCTGAAATCCTATCATCTTCATAACGAACACCAGGCGACGGAAAAAGTGATTGCCGACCTCAAAAGCGGACAGACCGTTGCCATCATCACTGATGCCGGAACTCCCGGTATCTCGGATCCCGGATACCTGCTGGCTAAAGCAGGATCAGATCATGGGATCGAAATGATCTGCCTGCCCGGAGCAACAGCTTTTGTACCTTCCCTTGTGGTTTCCGGCCTTCCGAACAATGAATTTCTTTTTGCCGGCTTCCTGCCGCAGAAAAAAGGCCGCCAGACCAAACTCAAGCAGCTTGCCGAAGAGAAAAGGACAATTGTCCTGTATGAAAGCCCGCATAAGATCAATACAACCCTGGAACAGATCAGGGAGTTTTTCGGGGAAGGAACCAGGGCCAGCCTCAGCCGTGAAATCTCCAAGAAATTTGAGGAGACCAAACGCGGGACCATTACGGAACTTATTGAATTTTCCAAAAGCAAAACGCTGAAAGGAGAAATTGTCCTCATCGTCAATAATTCCATCTGATTGCATCTTGCATTCCCTACACCTGCCGGCCTTATCTTAAAAGATGTGATCCGGCGATCACCCGGGATGTCTGAAGCATTTAAAAAATAAAGCCTGAAACCATAGGATGTAATTCCGGGATGAACTGTATTCACCTGTATAATTTGAGTATAGATCATTAATTTAACACAGAATGAGCAGGAGAACTTCTTTCCGGGCTGACTTTCCAGTCGTTGCCATGACAAAAAACAGCAACAAAATGTTACTAATAGGATGATTTAAAATGTATTGAATAACATTTTGTAATATCTTTGCGCACCGTTTTATTTCGGTGCGGTTTAAATGCTGTATATTAGCCCGGTTTTCACAAAACCGGGAGGTCATAAAGAAAATAATTGTCATACATATGAAACTATTAGAAGGAAAAGTAGCGCTAATTACGGGAGCTACAAGAGGAATCGGTAAAAGAATTGCTGAAATGTACGCCGACCAGGGTGCAAAAATAGCATTCACCTATGCCGGCTCTGTAGATAAAGCGAAAGAATTGGAAGCCACTTTAAGTTCTGTAACTCAAATTAAAGGGTATCAGTCTGATGCATCGGATTTTGATGCGGCACAGAAGTTAGTTGATGAAGTGATTGCCGAGTTCGGGCAGATCGATATTGTGGTAAACAATGCCGGAATCACCAAAGACAACCTGCTGCTGAGAATGACGAAAGAAGATTGGGACAAAGTAATGAGAATCAACCTGGATTCTGTATTTAATCTTACCAAAGCGGTAATCAAGCCGATGATGAAGGCAAAGTCAGGTTCTATTATTAATATGACTTCCGTGGTGGGGATCAGCGGAAATGCAGGCCAGGCCAATTATGCTGCTTCCAAGGCCGGAGTAATCGGGTTTACCAAGTCTGTTGCTCTTGAACTGGGCTCAAGAAACATCCGTTGTAATGCCATTGCACCGGGCTTTATCGAAACGGAAATGACTGCTGCCCTGGATGAAAAAGCTACCCAGAAATGGGCTGATGCCATCCCGATGAAAAAACTGGGGAAAACCACCGACGTAGCCAACGCATGCATCTTTCTAGGCAGCGATATGTCTTCTTATATTAACGGACAGACCCTGAATGTCGACGGAGGCTTATTAACATAAATAATACAATAAAAAAACCGGTAGAAAAGTAAGCTCTTCTGCCGGTTCTATCATATATCGGTCTGGTATGCATTGAAAATGTTTCCAGACCGATATTTATTTATTAGTCCATACAGGCAGGAACTGTAATCGAAGGAACTGGTAGAGTACAGGATGAAGATGAAGTATTCTGACCGGCTGTCAGTAAGGTTTCATTTTAGTCATCTGTACCGGAGGTTCATCCGTTGAATACCTGGTTTTCCTGTTCCTGTACCCGGATAAAAGTAGTTCGCTTAGACAGTTCTTTCAAAGTGGAAGCCCCCACATAGGTACAGGTAGAGCGTACGCCCCCCAGAATATCCCTTACCGTTTCCGCAACCGGGCCTTTGTAGGGTACTTTTACGGTTTTGCCTTCCGAAGCCCTGTATTCGGCGACACCGCCGGCATGCTTATCCATAGCGATCTTTGAGCTCATTCCATAAAACATTCTGAATTTTTTCCCGTTTTCTTCTATGATTTCCCCGCCGCTTTCATCATGTCCGGCGAACATTCCGCCGAGCATCACGAAATCGGCACCGCCTCCGAAAGCCTTGGCCACATCACCGGGAACTTTGCATCCGCCGTCTGCAATGATATGGCCTCCCAATCCATGCGCGGCATCCGCACATTCGATAATGGCTGAAAGCTGGGGATAGCCTACGCCGGTTTTCACACGTGTGGTGCATACGGATCCTGGCCCGATGCCTACTTTGATGATGTCGGCACCCACCAGCAGCAGCTCTTCTACCATTTCACCGGTCACCACATTCCCGGCGATGATGATTTTATCCGGAAAATCAGCCCGTGCCTGCTTTACAAAGTCCACGAAATGTTCCGAATAACCATTCGCTACATCAATGCAGAGAAATGCGATTTCCGGATGTTTTTCCAGAATAACCTTTATCTTTTCGCGGTCTGCATTTCCGGTTCCGGTGCTCAGTGCAATATACTGGTGGATTTCTTCCGGCTGCGATTCCAGGAAGGCGGTCCACTCTTCAGGAGTATAATGCTTATGTATGGCAGTAATGATTTTATCCTTAGCCAGTTCGGCAGCCATTTCAAATGTTCCCACCGTATCCATATTGGCGGCGATAACCGGTGTGCCCTTCCATTTCTTTCCTGTATGCCGGAAGGTGAATTCCCTTTCCAGATCTACCTCAGACCGCGATTTCAGTGTTGAACGTTTCGGACGGAACATTACATCCTTAAATCCCAGTTTGATATCATATTCTATTCTCATAATTCGGAAATATATAACTTAAAATTAAGAAAAAGATCTCACGGAAGACACAGTGAAATGAATTTTATGGATTATTTAAGAGGAGCCCTGCGAAATACGGGCGGGAAAAATATGATGCATTTGTCCGGAGATTGCCTGAAAATCGATATTTTTGAACTTATGGATTTCCCGGTCACCTTTCACCTTTTCGGAAAAAGCATACTTGCCCATCCTGTCTTTGAAACGGCAGGAATATTCCTCGGGATGCGGTATTATTTTTATCTGAAAAGAAAGTCCCATGAAAAAGTCTCCTTTAACGTTTCGGCCGCCGTGCTGATCGGAGCCACGGCAGGAGCCCTTTTCGGATCAAAATTAATTGGAAACCTGGAAAATCCGCATGCTTTTTTCAGTCATTTTGATTTTAAGAAATTCTGGACGAATAATACCATCGTGGGCGGTCTTGCTTTCGGGCTGATCGGAGTGGAGATTGCCAAAAAGAGCGTCGGGCATAAGAAAAGCACCGGTGACCTTATGGTCTATCCGCTGATGCTGGCCATGATCATCGGAAGAATCGGCTGTTTCCTTACCGGAATCCATGAACAGACTTATGGAATTCCTACCCATTCCATATTCGGGATGTATCTGGGAGACCAGTACCGGAGACATCCGGTAGCCTTGTATGAAATTGCCTTCCTGGTCGTGCTCTGGATTGTATCGAGAACAGTTCAGCAAAGAAAATCATTGCCTCCGGGTTTCCTTTTCCAGCTGTTTATGCTGAATTATTTTACTTTCAGGTTCCTGCTGGATTTCATCAAGCCGAGAGTAGAAATTGCCGGAAACCTGGGAACCATACAGCTTGTCTGCCTGTGTGTTATTTTTTATTACCTTTATCTCATAAAAAAAAGAATAGGATTAAAATACAGTAAGATATGAAAACACTGACCTTACTGGAAGTCGGAGGCCTGGAAGGCTTTGTCTTCTTTATTATTCTGATCATTTTGGGGGTCGCTTCATTTGTTTCCCTTATCATTACCGTTTTCGTCAAGCTTATTTATGAAAGCGGAGGCAAGCGAAAGTTTTCGAATAAACAATTCTGGCAGACCATGCTGATCTCACTGCTGATCTGCGGGTTGATCAGCGGAGCGTTATGCGGAGGAATGTAAAAAATAAATTATGCCGGTAAGAAATTATACCTATTACGATTATACCATCAGCCTCTGTCCGGAATGCCTGAAAAGGGTAGGTGCCAAAATCATCATTGAGGAAGAAGCGGTCTTTATGACCAAAAGATGCCCGGATCATGGTTTTTTTAAAACCAAGATTGCTTCTGATGTCCATTACTACAAAAACATCAGAAACTATAACAAAGCTTCTGAAATGCCGCATCATTTCGGAACGGAAGTGGAATATGGCTGTCCTTACGACTGCGGTCTCTGCGTAGACCATGAACAGCACAGCTGCCTGTCAATTGTAGAGGTAACAGACCGTTGTAACCTGACCTGCCCGACCTGTTACGCCATGTCTTCCCCGCATTACGGGAGCCACCGCAGCCTGGAAGAAATAGAGGCCATGTTTGATGTTATCGTAAAAAATGAAGGTGAGCCGGATGTCGTACAGATCAGCGGAGGCGAGCCCACGATTCATCCGGAGTTCTTCAGGATCATGGATATAGCCAAATCGAAACCGATCAAACACCTGATGCTGAATACCAACGGTGTACGGATTGCCAATGATCCCGGTTTTGCCGAAAGACTTGCATCCTATGCACCGGAATTTGAGGTTTATCTTCAGTTTGATTCCTTCAAGCCGGAAGTTCTGCAGGATTTCAGGGGAAAGGATCTTACTGATGTCCGGATGAAAGCGCTGGAGAAACTCAACGCCCTGAATCTTTCAACGACATTGGTTATCGTGCTTCAGAAGGATAAGAACATCGACGAAATCGGAAAGATCATTGATTTTGCCCTGAAGCAGAGATGTGTCCGGGGAATTACTTTCCAGCCGGTGGAAATTGCCGGACGGAACCGGGAAGATTCTGCCCATGAAAAGATTACCCTTACGGAAGTACGACAGGAAATCCTGAACCAGTTCCCGCTGCTGAATTCCGATGACCTCATCCCGGTCCCCTGTAACCCGGATGCCCTGGTCATGGGCTACATCCTGAAGCTGGAAGGGGAAACCATTCCTTTAACACGATACATCAATCCTGCTGACCTGCTGAATAATGAAACGAGAAATACCATTGTGTATGAGCAGGATACCGGCCTGCAGATGCAGCTGCTGGATATTTTCAGTACGGGCATTTCAGTAGATAAAGTACAGCCTAAGGTCAATCAGTTATTATGCTGTCTCCCTGAAGTTTCCGCTCCCGATCTGGATTATGACAACCTCTTCAGGATCATCATCATGAACTTTATGGATGCCCATGATTTCGATGTCCGTGCCGTGAAGAAATCCTGTGTGCATATCGTCAATAAAGACCTGAAGATGATTCCTTTTGAAACGATGAACCTCTTTTACCGGGATGATAAAAGCAAGTACCTGGAAGAATTGAGAAGGGAGGACAAAGTCCTGTTCTGATCCATTACACTTTATCACAGGTAATGGCATGGGAAGCTGAAGCATTACGGAAATTAAAAATCAATCCGTTAAAAAATTCCTGCTGTTTGAAGCCCGGAGAGACACCGATAAAATAATGGATTTGCGTAGGTTACGGGAACTTCAGGATTTGAGCTTTCAGGTGTAAAATGAAAAAGAGGCAGAAATTTCTGCCTCTTTTATCTTATTTAATCAAATTTCATTACTTCATTCAGCGTATTCATGTACTCATAGGCTGTAAGGTCAAACTTTACCGGTACAATGGAGATATATCCGTTGGCCAGAGCCGTTTCGTCGGCATCTTCGGACTCATCCATGTTGTTGAAATAACCGGTCAGCCAGTAATATTTTTTACCGTGCGGATTTACCCTTTCATCAAAGCTTTCTTCCCATTTGGCATGGGCCTGTTTGCAGACTTTTACGCCTTTGATCTCTTCTTTTGCAAGCTTCGGAATGTTTACATTGAGAACAATACCCTTCGGCATCGGGTTTTCCAGTGTTCTTTTTACAATGTTCTGAATGTATTCTTTGGCCTGGGTAAAATCGGCTTCCCAGCTGAAATCCAGGAGTGAAAACCCGATGGCCGGAAGATTTTCCACGCCTGCTTCTACCGCAGCCGACATCGTCCCGGAATAAATGACATTAATGGAAGAATTTGCTCCGTGATTGATCCCGGAAACCACGATATCCGGTCTTCTCGGCAATATTTTATCGAGGGCCATCTTCACACAGTCTACCGGTGTTCCGCTGCAGGAAAAATCGGTTTGCGGGCCGTCCAGCTGTACTTCTTCATAGCTTAGCGTAGAATTGATGGTAATAGCATGGCCTTTACCGCTTTGCGGGGAATTGGGTGCCACCACCACAACTTCCCCGATTTCGTTCATAAAACTGACAAGATTTCTGATACCAGGTGCTGTAATTCCGTCGTCATTCGTTACCAGAATAAGGGGTCTTTCCATAGATGTATTTTAATTTTAACAAATATACTATTAAAAGCTTTTCTTTAAAAACCTTTGTATTTAAATATTATCTGAACTTTTTAATATTTTTTACTCATTTTTGCAGCAAACTAATTGAGATGATTTCCATGAGAATATTTTTATATGTTACCGGTATTTTGGTATTACTGCTGGTACCGTTCTTTGTTAAAACCCATACCGTGAATAAAATGGTAATCGGTTTTTTGCTGGGATTTGTGGCCATAACCTTCCTGATCAATATTGAATTCTTTTCACCGCCTCCCGCTCAAACTTACAAGGAAGACGCGCTGATCTATGTTGTGAATTGGGTAGCCTATGGAATATTCGGCCTGATCTGCCTGTTGTATCTTCTGATAAAAGCGGGAAGCCGGAAAGAATATTTTTTCTTTTTCCCTGCCATAGCTACCTGCGTTGTCTTTACTCTTACCTCTTTCTACGGAGTAAAGTATTCATCCATCATAACAGGGAACATTCTGCTGGTATTTTTACCGGTTTATATCCATATTTATTATCTGAAGTACAAAGCAAGAAAACTTCAGCCATAGCTTTCTAATTTTATCATTTCTTCTTCTTACCGTTGATTTTAACAGTAAGAATTGATTGAAATCATCATTCTGATAAAATGTCTTAAAAGTAATTGATATTTGTAAATAAGGTATTAAATTTGATAGTTTGTAACGATATAAAAAAAGTGACTACTTATTACATACTTTTTTAAAATTAATAAAAATACAGTACAGATTTATGTGGAAAAATTTTAAGTTGAATAAATTTTTACTCCTCATTCCATTAACAAGCCTCATGTTTTGTTTCAACTCGCCAAAAAATGATGACGAAAAGATGCAGACGATAATGGTGAGCGTCAAAAATACACTTTCATATTTGCATTACAGCCCGAAACCGATCAACGATGCCTATTCAAAGGATGTGTACAAGCATTATTTTGAGCTGGTGGATCCGGGAAAAAGATACTTCGTACAGTCGGATATGAATGAATTCGGCAAGCACGAAACCAAGCTGGACGATTACATCAATCAGGGAGACCTTACCTTTTATAAGCTTACCATTGACAGATTGTACCAGCGGGTAGACGAGATTGATAAAATCACACAGGATATTTTCAGCAAGCCGATCAACCTTGAAGAAGATGAAACCCTGATCCTCGAGCCGAAATCGAAAAAAGTTCCGGCCAATAAACAGGAACAGTACAATGAATGGAAGAAGTTCATCAAGTACAATATCCTTCAGGAAATTGAATCGATGAACAGCAAGGAAGAAGCCCAGAAAGAGAAAAAAGACTCTGTTCAGAAATACAACCTGAAAGACACCATCAAATACCAGCCGCTTGCCCCGGACCAGAAGCTGAAAAAAGCAACGGATGAGGTAAAAGACCTTGTCAAAGAGACCTTTACAAGGTTCAAGAAAAGAAAGAAAATGGATTGGTTTACCGTGTACATGAACGCGTATACAGAAGTTTTCGATCCGCACACCAACTATTATTCGCCTAAGGACAAAGAGGATTTTGATACTAATTTTACCGGTAAGGTAATTGGTATCGGTGCGATCATCCAGGAGAAAAAAGGGAATCTCTACCTGGGAGCCTTAACGATCGGAGCTCCTGCATGGAAGTCGAAGCAGCTTTCGGAAGGTGATAAAATCCTGAAGGTAAAATCCAAGCCGAAAGAAGATGCGGTAAATGTGGTAGGCATGCTTTCTGATGAAGCAGTAAGGCTGATCAGAGGTGAAAAAGGAACTCCTGTTACCCTGACCGTACAGAAAAAAGACGGAACCATCAAGGATGTGACCATGATCCGTGAAGAGGTGGCTATTGAAGATACTTTCGCAAGAAGCATCGTGGTAAATTCACCAAATGGGAAAAAATACGGATTTATTAACCTTCCGAGCTTTAATGCTGATTTTGAGAATCCGAACGGCAGAAATGCTTCGGATGACATCAAAAATGAAATCATCAAGCTGAAAGGTCAGAATATTGAAGGGATCGTACTGGACCTGAGAAATAATGGCGGAGGATCGCTGACGGAAGTAGGGGATATCATGGGACTGTTTATGCAGGCAGGACCCTATGTTCAGGTAAAAGACGGAAACGGGAAAATACAGACGTTAAAAAATAAAAACGAAACCCCGGTATGGACAGGCCCGCTGGTAATCATGCAGAATGAATTGTCTGCCTCGGCATCGGAAATCCTGGCCGGAGTGATGCAGGATTACGGAAGGGCTATGATCATAGGTTCCCCGCAGTCTTTCGGGAAAGGTACGGTACAGACTTTCGTAGATCTTAACAGGTTCCTGAATACGGAAGATGATTTCGGATCCCTGAAACTGACCATCCAGAAATTCTACAGGATCACAGGAGAATCTACCCAGAGAAAAGGCATTGTCTCCGATATTCAGATGAAGGATTTCTTTACCTATGCGGAAATCGGTGAAAGGTATGACGAATTTGCACTGGCATGGGATAAAATTCCGGCTACCAAGTTCCAGCCGCTGAATTACTTCAATATAAAGGCACTGGAAGCCAAGAGCGCATCCAGGATGGCTAAAAACAGCAATTACCAGCTGTTGCTTGAATCGGCTCAATGGAGAGAAAAACTGGACAAAGAGGAAACCATTACCTTAAACATGAACAAATTCAATGAGATCATGAAAGAGAGGAAAGCCCAGATCGAAAGATTTAAAGTGCTGACGAAGTTTGACAACGGACTGAAATTCATGATGTATCCGGCCGAAATCGAAAGGGAGAAGAAAGATGAAGCATTCAAGAAAAAATCTGAAATGTGGATCAAGAACCTCCGGAAAGATACCTATCTGCAGGAGGCCATGAATATCATTGCCGATATGAGTGTAAAAGCATAACGATTGCTATAACCATAAAAAGAACCGCTGCCTATTTTTAGGCAGCGGTTTTTATGTTTGATGACGATCTGCTTTTATTCAGAAACTTCTACATCTGGATCATTACATACAACATAAGATACAGGAATAGCAGATAAAAGTGATGGATAAAATGATCAGATTCTGTCATAAAATAAAAATCACTAAACTGACTCGGCGATTTTCATTTTACAGTAAGTCAGTTAATTACTTAATCTCCACACATCCTACACGTCCTCCGGCATTTCCGGTGGGCTGGGTATGGAAATCATCGGCAGCGGCATGAATAATCAGGCCTTTCCCGATGATGTTTTTAGAAGGATCCGTGCATCCCAGGCACCATTTGTCGGTGGTAAAAGTCAATACGGCATTTCCATCCTGGCCGGCGGTAAGGTTTCCGATATCGCCCATATGGAAATGTTCGGCACCCCATTTTCCGTGATCGTCTTTGGCCGGGTTCCAGTGGCCTCCTGTTGAGGTTCCGTCGGCAGCTGAACAGTCACCTTTTTCATGAATGTGTACGGCGTGAATTCCAGGGGTAAGATTGGTGACATCAAGTTTCATGATGACCTCGTTTCCTTTTTGGGTAAATTTTGCCGTTCCTCCGGTTTGGGTATTGCTCTTGGACATCACCTGGTAGGTATTGGTGGTTCCGCAGGATACTGCAAACAGGGCACATCCGGCAAGTAACAGAAGACTTTTGCTTTTCATAGATCAATAATTAAGTGATTATGTGCTAATTTAAAAAAGATTTTCCGGAAAGTTTTCATCACGGCAACGGTTTTTTACAATCTGCAACAAAAGACAAGCATTTTCCTGGAAATCCTGATATTTTTGCAGAAAATACCATTTTGGAAGAATATAAAAAGAGAATTGTAAAAGCGATCCGGTATATTGATGATCATCTGGACGAAGAACTGTCCCTGGAGCAGGTTTCGGAGGTGGCTGCGTATTCCCCTTTCCATTTTCACAGGATCTTCCGGCTGATGACCGGCGAAACGCTACAGCAGTATATCATCCGGAGAAGACTTGAGAAAAGTGCTTTCTACCTTGCCCTGCGGAAAGAGTTCAGTCTCAAAGATATTTATCTCCAGTCCGGTTTTTCCAGCCATTCAGCCTTCAGCAAAACCTTTAAAAACTATTATGGCATCTCACCATCAGGGTTCAGGAAATCGGTTCCCGAAAGCTTTCACCGGATCATTCAGGAACAGAGCAAGAATGGACAAGTCAGCACGGTTTTCAGCGATTACCTTTGCCATATCGAAAATCTTTTAAACTGGACCGATATGAATATAACCATTACCGTCACCGAACTTCCCGAAATGCATCTGGCAGCCGTGATGAGCCTGGGAATCGCCAACGTGGAAACCTCTTATGGCACCCTGATTGACTGGGCAAAAGAAAAAGCCCTGTTTCCTGACGATCATGTAAAAATGATCTCTGTTTATCACGACAGCTTTAAAGTGACACCCCCTGATAAAGTAAGGATTCATGCCTGTATGCTTTTGAAAGACCGGCTGGAAAAGCAGGAAGGTGAAGTTTTTCCGGAAGCCCTTGATGCCGGGAAATACATAGTCGGCAGCGGGGAAGTTACGCTGAACGATTTTGAACAGTGCTGGGTATCACTGTTCATCTGGATGAATGAGAACGGATATGCCATGCGTAAAGCCTTTCCTTTTGAGATCTACCATACCAATTTCAAAGAACATCCCGAAGGCAAAATGACGGTTGATTTCTGCATTCCGGTCAGTTAAGCGGACAGGATTTCCGGCACATTCAGTAAGAATATGATTCTGTACATCCATGAAATCTGCCTCTGGCTTCTTTATTTCTGAAGAAGCCATTTCATTATCTTTTTTCCCCTTAAATAACTACCGGACCCCGGATTCATGACCGGTTTGATATGCCTTCTTCAACAGGATGGAAAGAATATTCTCCCATCCTGAAAGACAGGCTGTCTCATACAATGTATCTTGACTGGGCAAAATAGCTCGGAATCTACGGTTCGGAATTCAAAATCTACGGTTCGGTGACAAAAATTGAGTATCCCTGAAATTTCAGCCTACTTTTGAACCGTAATAAAGAAACTATGACAACAAAATTACTCTTTTTCGTCTCATTTTTTTTGGTAACCCTAAGCTTTGCACAGATTAAGATCTCCGGGAGAGTGACCTATAAAAACAAAGGAATAGGAGCGGTAAATGTAACCCTGAAGGATACATATGACGGGGCAACCACGGGTACAGACGGGCATTTCTCTTTCGAGACTTCAGAAAAAGGAGATCATACCCTTGTCTTTACCCATCCGAAATATACAACAGTTGAAAAAAATATTCCTGCCGGAGATCAGGACCTGGTGGTTGATGCTGAAATGAAGGAGCAGGTTGGCGAAATTGATGCGGTCGTTATCTCCGCAGGATCTATCGAAGCCAGCGACAGGAAAAGGGCAACGGCAGCATTAACACCGATGGATATTTATACGACGGCAGGCTCTCAGGGACAGACCACCACCGGATATAAGTTCCTGCCGGGTGTCCAGAATGCCGGGGACAGTGAAGGCCTTTTTGTAAGAGGCGGCACAGGAGCCGAAACCAAGTTTTACATTGACGGAAACCTGGTCAACAACTATTTCAGCAGCTCGGTTCCGGGACTGGCAGGAAGGGAGCGTTTCAATACTTCCATTTTCAAGGGAAGCGTGTTTTCCAGCGGCGGATATTCCGCATTGTATGGCCAGGCGCTGTCATCGGTCCTGTTGCTGGAAAGCGTGGATATGCCGGACGAAACCTCTTATTCCTTCAGCCTTTTTCCTTTTTCCTTAGGTGGCGACTATCAGCACCTTAATGAAAAAAAGACATTCAGTTACGGCATCGATGCCAGCATTTCCGACTTAGGGCTGGTAACGAAGGTCCTGAATTTTGAAACGGATTTTATAAAAGCACCAAGAAATGTTTCAGTCAACGGGAATTTCCGGATCAAAACAAAGTCAGGCGGATTCCTGAAATACTACGGGAGCTTTGATACCAATTCGCTGACAGTTTCACAACCCAGCCTGGAGCAGAACTATGATGAACAGCAGCCTGCAGTCAACGGGAAAAACACCTTCCACAGCCTTACCTATAAAAAGAAAATGGGCCGTTACCTGATGAATCTGGGATCTTCTTTCAGCATCAATAAAAATGACCTGGAAATAGGCATTATCAATGCAGGAAACAGATTGGGAAATGTCAATATGAATACGGAAGGCCTGTATTGGAACAGCAGGGCGGTCTTCGAGAGAAAGATCGCTGCCGTAAGCAACATAAAAGCAGGGTTTGAACTTCTTTCCGAAAACGATAAGACGTCATTTTCCGTACTGGATGCGCCGCAGCAGGAAAATACGGTCCATAATTTTACCTCAGCCTTATTTGCAGAAACTAATCTGGCTTTCGGGCGCAATTTTTCTGCCAGCTTCGGAATAAGAACGGAAAACTCCGGTGTTCTGAACCAGTGGAACCTGGCCCCAAGGTTTTCAGCCGCCTATCGTCTTTCGGAAAAATGGGTTACTTCACTGGCCTACGGGATTTTTTACCAGACTCCGGAAGCCAAATATCTGACCCAAAGCTTTAAGCAGGATTTCCAGAAGGCAACCCATTATATTTTCCAGATCCAGCGGAGTGAAGAGAACAGGACGCTGCGCATGGAAGCTTTTTATAAAAATTACAAAAATTTAGTAAAAACTTCAGCTTCAGGTTTCCGGAATATCGTCCTGCCAGGTTACGGAAACGGTTTTGCAAAAGGCGTTGAGGTATTGTGGAGAGATAAGAAAAGTATCAAAAATGTAGATTACTGGATATCATACTCTTATCTTGACAGTAAAAGGGAATTCCTGAATTATCCTACAGAATTATATCCGAGCTTTGCTGCAAAGCACAATATTTCCCTTGTGGCAAAGAAGTTCGTTACCCCATGGAAGACAGGTTTTAATTTTTCCTACACCTACACTTCCGGCCGGCCTTTTTACAATATCATAGCTCAGAACGGGGAGAATGTACTGAAATCGGAAGGCAAGGTGAAAGATTTCAATTCATTGAACTTCAGCCTCAATTATCTGCCGAACCTGGGAAAAAAGGATGCCAAAGCATTTACCATACTGGTAGCCGGTATCAATAACCTGCTGGGTAATAAAAATATCTACGGGTACCGGTTTTCTTCCAACGGCCAGATGAGTGCACCCGTTCTGCCGGCAGCCCAGACTTTTGTTTATATCGGTGCACTCATCAGTTTCGGGATCGACAAAACCCAGGAAGCCATAGACAACAATCTTTAATCAGAAAAAAATAACAGTAAAAAACAATTTAATATTTAGAAATCATGAGAAAATACCTTTTAACTTTTGCTTTAGCTTTTACCGGTTTAACTGCTTATGCCCAGTCCGGTTACGAAAAAATAATGGCTGAGAAAATCAGTAAGATCGAAACTTCAAAATCCCCGGAAGATTTCCAGGCGCTGGCGAATGACTTCCAGAGAATTGCCGATAAGGAGAAAGATAAATGGCAGCCGAGCTACTATACAGCACTTGCCTATATCCAGAAAGGACGGGCGCAGATGCAGGGCGGCAACAACCAGGCCCTGGAAGAAACGGCAGACCAGGCCCAGAAATTCGTAGATGCGGCCGAGTCCCTTCAACAGGATAATTCCGAGATCCACCTGCTCCAGAAAATGATCTATTCCCTTAAGATGATGGTAAACCCGATGGAAAGGTTCAGGACTTTCGGGTCGAAAGCTGCAGAAGAACTGCAGAAAGCCGAGCAGCTGGACCCTTCGAACCCGAGAGTAACGCTGATCAGGGCTGAAGATACTTTTTATACACCCGAGCAGTTCGGCGGAAGCAAGACGAAAGGGATGGAGCTCTTTAAGGCAGCCCTGGAAAAGTTCAATACTTTTAAACCGAAAACAGCATTGGACCCAACCTGGGGAAAATCGGAAGCCCAGTATTTCTTAAACAGTGCCGAAAAATAATCATCATTACATTCCTTTAAAAACCTTCTCTTACGGAAGGTTTTTTTTATTTACCTTTCAGCCATGAAAAGTAACCATTCAGCCGGAAATAATTGGTGCGGTACCGAGAATCGGTTAATTTTGGATCAGGAAAATCAGTTATGAAACGTAAAAACCTTATTACCCTCTGCTGGATATCACTGGCTACCTCCATGGTCTTTTTCCTTGGCTTTACGGATGAAAAGACGCCGGAAAACTTCATGCTTAATCTGGCGGTATGTTCTATGTATTCGTTTGTATTGGGAGCAGGAAACGGCTTTATCAATGATTTCCTCAATAAAAAATTCCCATGGTCTGAGGCGACTACGAAAAGGGCAGTCATCAGCATCATATCCATCCTTATTGCCAATACGGTGATGTTATACTTCTGTAACTATATGAACTTCGTGGTATTTCAGAAAGCGGTAACCACGGAAGAATATTTTTCCGGTAAGTATGGCTTTATCAATTGGTTCACCATCAATATAGCCCTGCTGATCTCCGCTTTTCTTCATGCCAAAGGATTTATGGAAGAGCTGAAGAAAACCTCCCGGAAAGAAGTGGTGGAGCAGAAGCTGATCGCCAAATCGGCCAATGCCCAGTTTGAGAGCCTTAAAAACCAGCTGGACCCGCATTTCCTTTTCAATTCGCTGAATGTCCTGAGCTCGCTGATCGATGAAAACCCGAGACAGGCACAGAAGTTTACTGCCTCCATGTCAAAGATTTACAGGTACGTGCTTGAACAGAAAGATAAAGAGCTTGTCACGGTGGAAGATGAACTGGAGTTTGCCAAAACTTACTGCGACCTGTTGAAAACGCGGTTTGAAGACAGCGTGGATTTTGTTTTCGGGGTCAGAAAAGAAGAGTACAGGCAATTTGTAGTGCCGCTCTGCCTGCAGCTGTTGCTGGAAAACTGTATAAAACACAATTTTGCGACTTCATCCAAACCGCTGGTTATAAAAATTTTCTCTGAAAACGATACCCTCTGTATCGAAAATAACCTTCAGGTACGCGAGCAGATCAAAGAAAGCTCAGGGATCGGGCTGGCCAACATCGTCCAGCGGTATGCGCTGCTTACCAGGCGCAACGTCTTCATCGAGAAGTCGGAAGACTACTTCAAAGTGAAGCTTCCGGTGCTTTCTTCCAAACCCAGTACGGTAAGCGTTATACCGGAAAATAGAAATGAATCCTATGAAAGGGCGCAGAAACGCGTCAAGGAAATAAAAAGCTTCTACAGCAACCTGATTTCATATGGTATTATCATTCCATTTTTAATCATTATCAACCTCGTCACAACTCCTGAAAATATCTGGTTCTTTTTCCCGATGCTGGGCTGGGGGATCGGAGTGGTGGCACATGGCATGAGTGTTTTTGCCATCGGTAAAAAGTGGGAAGACGAAAAGATCAGGCAGATTCTTGAAAAACAAAACAAACGATAAATTTTAAAATCATGGAACCGATCAGCAAAGACGATATCCGTTATAAAGAAGCCGAAAAGCAGGTAAAAAGGATCAAACAATTCTATGTTTCCCTGTTCATCTATCTTACTGTGAACATTTTTATCCTCATCCTGAATTACCGGGAACTGAAACCGGGAGAAACAATATGGCACCTGAAATACTTCTCCCTTCCGCTGTTCTGGGGAATTGCCGTGGTCATCCATGCGATGAGGGCTTTTATCCCCGGTTTTATGCTGGGAAGCAAATGGGAAGACCGCAAAATCAGGGAACTGATGGAAAAGGAGAAAATGAAGTAAGATGCCTGTAAACTGTCAATCCGTTAAATTAGAATATAATGAACATCCTTCAGATAACTTTTGCCGTTTCCATGGCTGCCTGGTTCCTGAGTGAATTCCTGTACAAAAACATTCTGAAATCCGGCGAAAACGATCGCAAGGGAAAAGACCGGTCTACCCTGAATTTTCTCTGGATTGCCATTCCGTTTTCCATCACCACCGCTGTCATGGTGTCTGAATACACGCGGATTCCCATTACCGGCAGAAACTGGATCCTGTATCTCGGTGAAGCCTTTATCCTCACCGGAATCCTGGTAAGGTACATCATCATCAGGTCGCTGGGAAGGTATTTTACAGTGGATGTAACCATCCGGAGAGACCACAGCCTGAAAAAGGAAGGATTTTACCGATACCTGAGGCATCCGTCCTATTCATTTTCCCTGCTGACTTCATTAGGGCTCGGATTGTATTTAAATAACTGGCTGTCACTGGTGTTGGCCTTTCTTCCGCCTTTCATTGCTTTCAGCTACCGGATAGCCATTGAGGAAAGAACCCTGATTGAACAGTTCGGGGAAGAATACCTGGAGTACGGGAAAAAGACGAAGAAGCTGATTCCTTTCGTATACTAATACTAAGATCCCGCGGATTTGTAACCGTGAGATGTTATTTTGCAATCCTCAGGTTTCTCATCATTTCCGGAGATATTCCTCCAGTTTAGCCATCATTTCCTCTTTTTCTTTCAGCATTCTTTCATACAGCGCAATTTTCTCCTCGTGCAGCTGAAGAAGCTTGTCAACCGGATGGTAGGTATTGTTTACCGTATCATTCATAATAGGTAAGGAACTGTTGTTAAATGTATTGGCTATGATATTGAATGCCTGTTCTTCCTCTAGTCGTTCGAGAGCTTCTATCGGGACATTCATAATTCCGGCAATTTTTTCAAGCATGTCCTTTTCAATGGTTTCCCTCTGTTCCAGAAGGGATATTTTCTGCTGGCTGCAGTTGAGGTCGTCAGCCAGTGTTTCCTGCTTAATGTTCAGCATTTCCCGGAACCTTCTGATGTTCCTGCCCTGATGTATTTTTTTGTCCTGTATATTTGTGTATGTAAAGAACAAATATAAGTAAAAAGTTTCATGGAATTTTTTCAACAAAGATCCCGCAGATTTGTAATCCGTGAGATCTTTATCTACAATTCTTACCGTTCGGTACCGTTTTTCTACGGTTCGGTAAGGTAAAGTTGATTTGAGGGAAGGACCTGATGTACATTTGTATCAACAAAAACAAACAATTCATCTTTAAAACAAAAAATATGGAAACTTTCATCAACAAAGACACCCAGGCTTACGAAAAAGCGGCAAGAAGAGTAAAAGAACTTAAAGGATTCTATGGAAATTTAACTTCCTATCTCCTGGTTATTTCTTTTTTAGTCATCCTGAACCTCATTACTTCACCAGGTTACCTGTGGTTCATCTGGCCGATGCTGGGATGGGGAATCGGTGTTGCCGCACACGCTGCCGGAACTTTTGGAATCGGTAAAGACTGGGAAGAAAAAAAGATCAGAGAACTGATGGACGAAGAAAGAAAAAATACCAGGGCATTATAAATTAAATCAACTTAAAAAAACAGAATATCATGGACTACAATCAGGCACAGCAAAGAGTAAAAGACCTTAAAAAATTCTATAAAGGCGTTTTATGGTTTTTCATCGTGGCTTTCATTATATTTTTTGATGATATTTTCGAAAAGGGAATCTTCAGTTTTTCTTTATGGGACGGATCCATCATTCTCAGCATCTGGGCGGTTATCCTGATCTCAAGGGCCATAAAGCTTTTTCTTCTGGATGCTGAATGGGAGAGGGGAATTATGGAAAAGGAAATGCGCAAGACAAAGAAGCCGCTGCAGTTTTAGGATCCGCTGAATTTAAGTATTTTTAATCCCTAATTTTACCCGAAAAAATAAACAGCAATGATCAGAACTGTGATTATCGAAGACGAAAGGCCGGCTTCAAGGAAACTGGAAAGAATGCTTGGTGAATTTCCTGATATCGAAGTGGTTGCCAAAATAGAATCTGTGGAAGAAGGCATCCGGTGGTTTTCAGACCAGCCCCATCCGCAGCTCATCTTTTCGGATATTGTACTGGGAGACGGCCTGTCATTCGATATTTTTGAAAAAGTTCCTACCAAAGGCTTCATCATTTACACTACGGCTTTTGATCAGTATACGCTGAAAGCTTTTAAACTGAACAGCATCGATTATCTTTTGAAACCGATTATGGAAGAAGACCTTTCAGGAGCCGTTGAGAAGTTCAGGTCATTCATCCCGTCAGACAGCTCAGAAAATTCCGGGGAGATCAAGAATCTCATCAAAAGCGAGAGAACAATACTCTCCAGGATTCTTGTGAAGATAGGATATAACCTTAAAATTGTACAGACGCATGAAATCAGCTGTTTTTTCAGCGAAAACAAGATTGTATACCTGCAGACCCGTGAGCGGGCTTATCCGTCGGATTTTACCCTTGATGAGCTGGAAGAGGTATTGGATGAAAAGAAGTTTTTCAGGGTCAACCGGCAGTTTATGATCAGTTCGGATTATATCAAGAATATCCATACTTCACCCAATTACAAAGTGGAACTGGAGTTTCAGCCGCAGGAAGAGATTAGCGTCAGCCGTGACCGGGTGAAGGATTTCAAGGACTGGCTGGTAAGCTGATCAGGATATGGCAGAATCAAGGATACACTATAATTTCATCATTCATCACTCATCACTTATCACTCATCACTTATCTGTAATCCATACGGTTAGCTTCGGTATCTTCAAGCTGTTGTACAATGGTTTTCGGGATTTCATCGCTGCCGATTGGGAAGCTGAGGGAATCTGAAATGAAGGTCTTCCGGTCTGCCTTCCGGAAAATTTCGAACAGGGCAATAGGTTCTTGGTTGAAGCTGATACACGTACTTACAAAATGCAACTCATGGAGCTTATATTCTGGATTTTTCAATTTTTCCTTGATGTCTTTTATTCTTGAAATAAAATGACGCTGGCGGATGAACGTATTGCTGTTCATGATGATAAAAACGTAGTCTGAATACGCCGTTATTTTCCCGAAATACTTATGCCGGTCGCCGCCGCTCCTTTCAATAAGATATTCACCGGTGGTTTCGGACTTATAGATTTCCGTTGCCGAGCGCCAGACCCGGTCATCCTTGGCATGAAGCGGACTTTCCGGAAGGTTCCTGTTATAGGAATACCAGCAGCCGACAAGCCTGTCCAGCAGCTCTGTATTCTGTTTCACATTATTCATATCAATCCTGAGGTCATTGAAGTTGAATGATTCCGTATGGGAATTGATAAAGTCGATATAGCTGGAATATCCCAATACCCTGACCATAAGGCTCAGTTTTGCCAGGTTAGGTTTGCTCAGGCCGGCATTTTCGTTTCTTCTGTATTTCTTCAGTTTGTTGATGATAAGATGTTCATACAGATAATTGGAACCGAGCAGTTCAGGATTCTTTCCGTTTCCTTTTTCCTGATGGTCAGTATTGATCAGGTCATTAAGCTCGGCAACGATGTATGACCATTCTGTTTTGGAAACGTCTTCCCAATGAAGCTTTTTCAAAAAATGCAGGCTCAGGAAGTTCATGAGCTTTTCCAGATGCAGAATATCCTCTTTTTTCATTCTTTTAATTTATAAGACCAATATAAGATTATTTTAAAACTTAATACGACTGTTGCAAGACTTTTGTATTTTAGGGTTGACGGATATTTCAGTAAGAAATAAACGTTGAAACAATGGAAACAAAAGCACAGTTACAGAACGATCCACTGTGGATCAGGTTACAGCATCTTTCATTAGACCACCCGGATGCTTATTTTCCTTTCTCTAAAAAACTGGCAGAACAGGAAAACTGGACGGAAGATTTTACGGAAAAGGCAATTGAAGAATACAAGAAATTTATCTATCTCTGCTGTACAATACCCACCGGCGCTTCACCCGGTGAAACAATAGACCGGGTCTGGCACCTTCACCTTACCTATACACAACATTACTGGGAGGAATTCTGCCCGGAAATCCTGCACCGGAAGCTGCACCATCATCCTTCCGGCGGCGGTAAGGATGAAACCGAAAGACACAGGAAATGGTTTGAAGAAACCGTAAAAAGCTATCAGGAAATCTTCCGGCAGCCGCCGCCTGAAGAGATATGGCAGCCATTGCGAAAAAATATTCCTGCGAAAAAGAAATTGCAGTTCACAGGAAAACTGGTCCTGGCTATTCTTATCCTGTCGGTGGTTCTTTATGGTTTCCTGAATGAGTATACGGGACTTATCGCCTGTTTTTCAGGGATTGCCATTGTTTTTATCATCGTAGGGATCATCCGGAGATATGGTAATAATGCAAACTCTTCCGCAAACGGCAGCAGCGGAATATTCTTTTTTACCTGTGGAGGAGACAGTTCCTGCGACGATGGCGGGAGCTCTTCCAGCTGCGGAAGTTCCTGTGGCAGCAGCTGCGGCGGAGGATGCGGGGGATGCGGCGGCGGTGATTGATTTTAAAACCAAATGCAATGAAGAAAGTTCTTATTCATACCCTTCCGGTTGCACTTACCTTTACCGGGCTGCTTGTAATCGGGCATGCATTCAATCCGGTCGCTTTAAAAGGTCCGGACTTTCTGAAGTCTTATCTCATTCTGATATTCAGTTTCTACGCTTCAGTTTTTTCCTCTACATTATTCAAAGAAAGCATTTCGAAAACCACCCTGTATGGTATGGCTCTTATTTTCATTTTAGGAGTCGTTAAACTGATCAATGGGGTCATTTTACAAAAACCCGTAGGATTTTTACTTATGATTTTAACAGGGGAACTGGCTGTTATGCTGTCTGTTTATCTCTATCATTTCAATAAAAGGATGCAGTAGCCATTTCAGGATTCTGCAAAAATAAAACCCGAAACAATTGCTTCGGGCTTATTATTGTATTGATTCTTTACTTATTTTCTTTCCGGTTTTATCCCGTATGTATTGATCAGGGCATAGGTAATGACTACCAGCATAATGCTTAAGGTTAGCTGCGATTTCTCAGGGCTTACTATTTCCTGATACAGGTGGTATCCGAAAAATGAAGATACGATGGCGATGATCAGTTGCTGTACATGAGAATACCTGTTTTCTAAAATGGCTTTCATAATGATATTTTTTATTGTTATTTACTGAGTAAGTATCACAATTCAAAATAGGTTACAGAAAAAAATGAAATTTTTTCCATTTTTATGAAATTACGCCGCTTCCCAACAATTCTTCTCCATTATACCAGGCAGCAAACTGGCCTTCTGCAATCGCAGACTGCGGATCTTCAAATTCCACATACAAAGCCTCTTCAAACTGATATAAAACGGCCTTTTGCAAAGGCTGCCGATACCTGAATCTTGCCATCACCTCCATTGATTCCCCGTTTTTCAGTTTCAGGTCTTCACGCACCCAGTGCAGTTCTGAATAGTTAATCTTCAAAGCTCTTTTCAGCAATCCCGGAAACTGGTGGCTTTCTCCTACGAACAGGATGTTGTTCTCCATGTCTCTGGAAATGATAAAGCAGCTTTCTTTATGACCGCCGATTCCAAGTCCTTTGCTTTGTCCGATGGTGAAAAACTGGGCGCCCTGATGCTTCCCGATCACTTTTCCATCCGTTTTTTTATAATTGATCTTCTGGCTCAGGAATTCCAGCTCCTCCTGTTTTGATGAAAATTCAGGCATTTCCTGCGTAAAAAGCGGTGAATCCTTGAAAATTTCTACAATTTCCCCTTCTTTTGGAACCAGCTGCTGTTGTAAAAATTGGGGAAGGCTTACTTTACCGATAAAGCATAATCCCTGGGAATCTTTCTTATCAGCCGTTACAAGGCCTATTTCTTTTGCAATTTCCCTTACCTGAGGTTTGGTCAGTTCACCAAGCGGAAACAATGCTTTGGACAGCTGATCCTGGCTTAACTGGCATAGAAAATACGATTGGTCCTTGTTATTGTCTTTTCCGGCGAGCAAATGGAAAATTTCCTTTCCGTTCTCATCTGTTGTGGAATCCACCCTCGCATAATGTCCGGTAGCCACTTTATCCGCTCCCAACGACATGGCAGTCTTCATAAAAACATCGAATTTCACTTCCCGGTTGCACAGCACATCAGGATTCGGAGTTCTGCCTTTCTGGTATTCATCGAACATGTAATCTACAATTCGCTCTTTGTAAAGATCACTCATGTCGATTACCTGAAAAGGGATTCCCAACTTCTGAGCGACCATTAAGGCATCATTGCTGTCTTCAATCCACGGACATTCGTCTTCCAGCGTTACGGATGCGTCATTCCAGTTTCTCATAAACAGGGCGACTACTTCATGGCCCTGCTGCTGTAACAGATAGGCTGTTACGCTTGAGTCTACACCCCCGGAGAGGCCTACTACTACTTTCATTGTATTTCAATTTTACGGAACTCTTAACGGGAGTCCTTAGTTTGACCCGGCAAAAATACAATTAAAAAGATTCGTAAGAAAGGGATAATTCAGGCATTGATAAAAACAATGTTGGTGACATTGCGTTTAGCTCTTTATTATAATGTGTCAACTGTATAAGAAAAAACCCGTTCTGAAAATATCAGAACGGGCCTTTCAGTATTTTTTTTCTTTAGTAAAAAATGACCCACTCTTCATCTGCAAATGTAAAATAAGTGCCAGAAATCAGAGTCGTATAAGCAGTAAGATTCAAAACAGGAGACTGTCCGCAGCTGATATACCCGATTGGGAAATACCCTGCTACATTAGTCCCGGTAGCGGGATCTTTCATTCCGAATTTAAATCCCAGAGAAGTAGCGGCGTTGCTGCTGCTCAGCGGGATGGTCGCACCGGGAAGTATGTATGGATTCAGATAATCATTATCAAGCACCCAGCGGTCTATTCCGGTTGTTTGCGGATATAAAGGGTTGAATGTGTTGGACAGATTTAAATCACTTTCGTAAAAGGCCTCAACAGGCGTGCTGGAAGACGGGGCATTGTTCAGCACCATCAGCCCGGTTACGCTGCTGCTGCCTTCCCAGGTAGGAGAGCAGCCTCCTGATGCATTGGTCTGATCAGATTTGATCAGGTTATATTCCAGTATATAGGGCGTGTAGTTTTGAAGATGAACTTTCGTACCTTGTGCCGACATCCAACAAGATACAGTGATGGCGGTTAGAGCTAATAATTTTTTCATGGTATAATCTGTTATCTGTTGATTTTAATTAATAGAATACCACCCATGTATCTCCTGCAAGCGTAAAATAGCTTGCGTTCACTGCAGGGGACGGATATCCGGATAAATCAGGAACTACGGCACCTCCGCACTGTTGTCCTACGGTATAATAGCCACCGATGTTATTGCCAGCCACATCAGTAACACCAAACTTGAGGAATGAATAGGTCGTAACATTACTGAATCCGGTTACAGCACCGGAAGGGGCCACAATGTAGGGCGGATTATAATTACTGTTAATGATGACTCTTCCGATGGGCGGAGTAGGAGGTGTCGCAGAAAATGCTAAATTAAGATTTGAGTCATATTTTGCATCGAGAGATTCAATTCCGGGATTCGGACTGGGCGGCAGCCAGATATGATCATTGGGTGCGGTTCTGGCTTCCAGGGTAGGGGTGCAGCCTCCTGATACATTTGTTAAATTTTGCTTGTTGAGCGTGTAGGCAATCTTATGGGGCGTATAATTCTGCATAATGAAAGACTGTGCGGATAGGCAACCTGAAACTGCTGTTATTGCCATCAAAAATAGTTTTTTCATGAGTCCTAGTTTTCAGATTTAAAATTCTGGTTTGCCTTTTTATTATATTCCCCATAGATCTGCACGGCCCATTTCAGGATTTTTTCCCTGTCGTTGGCAGTCTGTCTTTCGATTTCAGTAGCAGTTACGCCGGTAGAAGCAATCAGTTCCTTGGCTGCAGGAATAAGCATGTCTTTTTTCTCGTCGCTTAATTCTGCTGAGGTTCGCGGCATGGAAGGAGCCGGGTCTTTGATCATGGCTACTTTTTTAATGGCTGCATTAAACTTAGCCACTGCATCCGGTCTTGTAATTTCAGGGGTGACATTTGTGGCAAGGCTGGATTCATTTCCACAGGAAATCATACTCAATGCTGCAATGCTGAAAAGCAAAACTGTTTTTTTCATTTTCATAATATTAATTCTTTATTGTTTAAGGTTTGATAAAGATAATAAAATTTTGTTATTAGTCATCATTTGGTGAAAAATAAATTCAAAAGGTGATATAAAAGAAAAAGCACCGGAAATTCCGGTGCTTTTATGGTATTGTTTTATATTGATATTAAGATTGGGAAGACTTTTCAGCTGATGATTTTTTCGGCTTGGAAGTTTTTCCGGTTAAGCCGTCTTTCGCTTCATTGAGGTCAAGAACTACCGTTTCCCCTTCTGATAACTGTTTGTTCACCAGCATTTCTGCCAATAAATCTTCAATATATTTCTGGATCGCTCTCTTCAGTGGCCTTGCTCCGAAGTCTTTATCCCAACCCTTATCGGAGATGAAATCTTTTGCCTCATCGGTAAGTTCCACTTTATATCCTAATTTTTCCAGTCTGCTGTACAGCTTATTCAGTTCAAGATCGATAATTCTCTTAATATCTTCTTTTTCAAGTGAATTAAAGATTACAATATCATCAATTCTGTTCAGGAATTCCGGTGAAAACGCTTTCTTAAGCGCGTTTTCTATGGTGCTTCTTGCTCTTGAATCAGTATTGGTCTTCTTGGCATTCGTTCCGAATCCAACGCCGTCTCCGAAATCCTTGAGGTCCCTTGTTCCGATATTGGATGTAAGAATGATAATCGTATTCCTGAAGTCAATCTTTCTTCCCAAGCTATCGGTCACATGACCTTCATCCAGGATCTGAAGCAGGATGTTGAATACATCAGGATGCGCTTTTTCAATCTCGTCCAAAAGCACTACGGCATAAGGTTTCCTTCTCACTGCCTCGGTAAGCTGTCCTCCTTCTTCGTATCCTACGTAGCCCGGAGGCGCACCCACCAGTCTGGATACGGCGAATTTTTCCATATATTCGCTCATATCAATCCTGATCAGCGATTCGTCAGATTCAAAAAGCTCTCTCGCCATTACCTTAGCAAGTTCGGTTTTACCGACACCGGTGGTTCCGAGGAAAATAAAAGTACCGATCGGGCGGTTAGGATCCTTAAGACCCGCTCTGTTTCGCTGGATGGCTTTTACCACTTTTTTCACGGCATCTTCCTGGCCGATTACTTTTCCGTTCAGGTTTCCATCCATTCCGGCAAGTTTGTCAAGCTCATTTTTACCCACTTTGGTTACAGGCACACCGCTCATCATAGAAACCACCTCAGCTACATTTTCTTCGCTCACGGTTTCTTTCTTTTCCTTTACATCTTTGTCCCACTTATCCTGAGCGGAATTCAGTTCCATCTGCAGCCTTTCCTCCTCATCTTTCAGCTTTCTTGCTTCAAGATAATCCTGTGCTTTCACCGCTTTTTGTTTCAGTTCCTTGATTTCTTCGATCTTCTTTTCAAAATCGATAATCTCGGTAGGAACCTTCATATTTTTAATATAGACACGGGAACCGGCCTCATCCATCGCATCAATTGCCTTGTCCGGTAAGAAACGGTCCGTGATATATCTTGAAGTCAGGTTAACACATGCTGCAATAGCTTCAGGGGTATAAATTACATTGTGGTGCTCTTCATACTTATCTTTGATCTGGTTCAGGATCTGAATTGTCTCATCGATGGAAGTAGGTTCTACCATTACTTTCTGGAACCTTCTTTCCAGGGCACCGTCTTTTTCAATATACTGGCGGTACTCATCCAGGGTAGTGGCCCCGATGCATTGGATTTCACCTCTCGCCAACGCCGGTTTGAACATATTGGAGGCATCCAGGCTTCCGGTAGAACTTCCGGCTCCCACAATCGTATGGAGCTCATCGATAAATAAGATGACATCCCTGTTCTTTTCCAGTTCGGTCATGATGGCTTTCATCCTTTCTTCAAACTGGCCACGGTATTTGGTCCCGGCAACCAGGCTGGCAAGATCAAGCGTAATTACCCTTTTTCCGTACAGGACGCGGGACACTTTTTTCTGCTGAATCCTCAGCGCAAGCCCCTCTGCAATGGCTGATTTACCTACACCAGGCTCCCCAATGAGGAGCGGGTTGTTCTTTTTCCTTCTTGACAGGATCTGGGATACCCTTTCAATCTCTTTTTCACGGCCGATAACCGGATCCAGTTTTCCGTCCCTTGCCAGTGAAGTGAGATCCCTCCCGAAATTATCAAGGGTAGGGGTTTTGCTTTTTGCACCTCCGAGATTGCCTGTGGGCTTTCTCATCTGTTCAAAATCTTCTCTTTCGTCATCGTCATCATAGGCACTCATCTGTGGCGCCTGTCCGGAATTTTTAAGCATGGTCTGGTATTCTTTTGATACCCCTTCATAATCAACGTCATAAGCGCCTAATATGCTGGAAGTAGGATCTTCATATTTGTAGAGAATGCCTAAAAGCAGGTGAACGGTATTAATTTCATTGCTTTTGTATTGTCTGCATTCAAGTTCAGCACGTTTTACGGCATGATCTGCCATTTTCGTGAATGAAATATTGGTCACTTCTTCAGAAACAGGATTAAGACTTGCTGTATTTAGGGTTTCAATTTTTCTTCTGATCTGTGTTAAATCCGCATTAAGGTTATGAAGGATTTCTTTTGCAGAGTTTTCCGTTTTTATAATACCTAAAAGTAGATGTTCTGTATTAAGAAATTCACTTTTCAGCCTCTTCGCTTCGCTTTTGCTTTGTTTGAACACCTGGCTCAAACCTTGTGAAAACTTATAATCCATATTGTATCTCATTAGAATAAAGGCAACATTGCCATTTATTCATTATCTAAATTACAAATATTTTACCAAAAACCAATAAATGACTTTATGGCAGAAAAAATTTTATTATCTTATTGGAAATGATTAAGTTTGTGATCCTGTAAATTTTTTTCATGAATACGGAAACGGCAACTTACATCGGATATTCCGCCTCGCTTTTTATTGTATTAAGTTTTGTCCTGAAAGACATAAGGAAAATCCGGATCGTCAATATGGTCGGCTGTATCTGCTTTGTCATCTACGGGATCTTCAGCGGGATGCTTTGGCCGGTAATTATACCGAACGGGCTCATCTGCCTGATTCAGATCTATCATCTTGTAGCAGATAAGAGAAAAGCCTGATGCGGAAAAGAAAAATCATTACTTCTGCCTTCAGCAATTTATCTAATGACCAGCGTATTGAGAAAGCAGGCCGCACACTTTATGAAAACGGATATGATATCGAACTGATCGGGAATAACTGGGGCGGGGAAGGAGCTTTGTCAAGGCCTTATCCATGTTCAAGAATACCGCTGGCGTCTTCAAGTTTAAAGACTGCTTATTTTGAGTTCAACTGGAAATTATACCGCATCCTGAAAAAAAAAGCGGACCGGGATACCGTGCTGTATGCCAACGACCTGGATGCACTGCTGCCGAATTATCTGGTGTCAGAAAAACTCAATATTCCCTTGGTTTTCGACAGTCATGAAATCTTTTCCGAAATGCCGGCCATTCAGGGCAAAATGTCACAAAAATTATGGAGATATCTTGAAAAATCTGTCGTTCCTGACATAAAATTCATGATCACGGCAAGCCAAAGCTATTCCGAATGGTTTAAAAAAACATATGGTGTCAATGCCGTTGTTGTACAGAATGCTCCCAGAAAACTGTATGATATTACCGAAATTCCGGACAACCATCCCCGCATCATCCTGTACCAGGGAGCCCTTAACCCTTTCCGGGGAATCGATAAGGCCATTATGGCCATGCATCACCTCGACGATGCCGTTTTTAAAATTGCAGGTGACGGACCGATGAAAAAAGAATATGAATCAATGGTCATCAGGGAAAAACTGCACGATAAAGTGGAATTCCTTGGTAAACTGCCTCCTGATGAGTTAAGGAAAGTAACCCTGACTGCCGATTGCGGCATGAGCATCGAAGAAAACGGCGGGGCAAGCTATTATTATTCTTTACCGAATAAAGTGCTGGACTGTATCCAGGCAAGGGTTCCGCTGATCCTTTCCGGGCTTCCGGAAATGCAACGGATCAGGAGCCGGTTCGATATCGGAGAAATCATCGCAGATCACCGACCTGAGAGCATTGCTGTAGCCCTCAGGAAAGTACTTGAAAAAGGAAGAAAAAACTACCGGCCCGAACTGGAAAAGGCAGCCGGCCTTCTGTGCTGGGAAAATGAGGAACCTAAGCTTCTGCAGGTTTTCGATGAGGCCAGCCGCGCCTTCTGAGAAGCCGGTCCTGCCCGGGTGATGCTGAATGGTTTCTCATAGTAAAGCTGCCTGTTTCCGCCTGTATTCATGCTTCCGGCCTCATATAATTGATTTCGATTGCAAATCATCTTTTATAAATTGGCTATCTTTGCAGAAAGAAAGTAGAAATGACCATTAAAGAAAAGCAGCAGGAAATTATTGACGAATTTTCATTTCTTGAAGATTGGGAACAGAAGTATGAATACATTATCGATCTGGGAAAAGAGCTGAAAGGACTGCCGGAAGATAAAAAAACAGAGGAAAACCTGATCAAGGGATGCCAGAGCAAAGTCTGGATTGACGCTGAATTCCGGGAAGGGAAACTGTTTTTCAATGCAGATTCGGACGGAATACTTCCCAAAGGAATTGTTTCCCTGCTGGTAAGCATCTACAGCGGTCATTCTACCGCAGAAATCCTGGATTCTGATTTTGATTTTATCTCAGAAATCGGGTTACAGGAGTTTCTTTCGCCTTCACGTGCCAACGGATTGATGGCAATGACCAAGCAGATTAAATTTTACGCCGTAGCCTATCAGTTGAAATCTTAACCGTGACAAGAATTTTAGCCTACCGTTTTTCCGCTTTCGGAGATGTCGCCATGACAGCTCCCGTATTCCGTGAGTTTCTGGAACAGAATCCGGAAACAGAAATTATCATGGTTTCCCGCAAAAATTTTAAAAGCCTGTTTGATGATATTCCGAATGTGATCTTCAAAGGGATCGACTTGGATGATTATAAAGGTCTTTTCGGATTACGGAAGCTGGCCAATGAACTGATTGAAGAATTCCGGCCGGATCTGGTGGCCAACCTCCATGATGTAATCCGGACAAAGATCCTGGACAGAATCTATCGGGGAAAAGGTCTTAAGGTCTTTAAAATCAATAAAGGAAAAGAGGAAAAGGAATTGCTGACAGATGTCTGGAACCTGAATAAGGTCCAGCTGAAAAAAACAGTGGAACGCTATGCGGATGTCTTCCGGGAAATGGGCTATCCTGTTGAACTTTCCCACCGTTTACGGCCCCGGGCAGTTGAAAAATCAGGAATCGGCTTTGCGCCTTTCGCCCAGCACCGCGGAAAAATGCTGCCATTGGAAAAATCCTATGAGCTGGCGAGGATTCTGGCACAGCAGCATACGGTCTATTTCTTCGGGGGCGGGAAATCCGAAACTGAAACCCTGGAAAAATGGGAACGGGAAATCCCGGGCACCCAGAGCCTGGCAGGCAAACTGAGCCTGACGGAAGAGCTGGATCGGATTTCCCGGCTGGAGCTTATGATTTCCATGGATTCCGCCAATATGCACCTGGCCAGCCTTATGGGAACGCGGTGCATCTCTGTCTGGGGACAGACCCATCCGTATGCCGGCTTTCTGGGATTCGGGCAGAGGGAAGAAGATGTGGTACACGTTAAAGACCTTACCTGCAGGCCCTGTTCCGTTTTCGGGGACAAAGAGTGCTACCGCGGAGACTGGGCCTGCCTGGAAGAGCTCAGTGTACAGAAGATTGCAGAGAAGGTTCTATGATCTCAGTAAGCAGATGAAACAGGGGGTCTGTTTTCCGGCATTCTGATTTCTTTCACCAGGTAAATACCGTACCGCTCTTTAGAATAGGGAGGATTCTGCAGGGATGATCTGTGCAGCAGGAGAAATTCAACCGGATCAGCGCTCTGTGTGCGTACTCTCTGAATGGCCGCCGTAAAAAGATTAAATTCCTCCGGAATCCGGTTGTTCCTTTGTTTTATCCTGTTAACTAAACAGATACTGCTTTTTGGAGCTGATCAGATCATCAGCAGGGCTCTGTTTGAGATGGATGCCTGCGGCTGCCTGGCAATGATTGAAAATTTGCCGTCCGAAGCTTCATGAGCAGACCATTGTCTTCGTTCAGATCCGGCTTTCAACGGTGGTTCCCTCTTTGGATAGTCCCCGGGATTTGTGCCGGATCCCATGATCTGCATACCGGAGTTTAAACCGGATCCTGCGATGGCATTATCACTGAAAATAAAAAGCCTCCGTCATCAGATGACGGAGGCTTTTCTACGCTGTGCGGATGAAGGGACTCGAACCCCCATGCCTTGCGGCACTAGATCCTGATTCTAGCGTGGCTACCAATTACACCACATCCGCAGTTTAAAGAACGTTGTTCATTTATAAGAGCAAAGATAAGACATTTCCTGAAAAATACAAACGCAGACGGAGGAATTTTTACATAATACATCAACGAAACCGGCATTCCGCTTACAATCAAGTTTTTAAATATCTGCGGAAATTCAGAAATCACCTGGGACAGATGTCAAGAAGTCCTGATCACGTGTTATAATTGGTTTTTTCATGTACTTTATAAATGGGAATCCAGAGCAACCGGATCCGAAAATGCAGAGAATAACGCAAAGAATGGTAGGCGGCATGACGTCGAAAATTGCACTTACCTGGAAATCCATTTTCGGACAGGCTTAAAAAAGCGGGGTCTGTTTTTTAGAAGGCAGGCGATATTGATAATTGGAGATTGACGAATGATTTGAAACCAGGATTTTTTAGCAGTTCCCGATTCCGGGCGATAAGGAAGATGGGTATTTCAGAAGGTTAAATAATGCAACAGGCCGCTGACCGGTTTCACATCGTTTCAGGTACTTATGGCTCCTGATTTTTAAAATCAATTATAAAAGTAATGCATCGGCCGCCCGTTCAGTCATTCCTGAAAACAAAAAACCCTCTGTCAACCGAAGTTACAGAGGGTTTTTAGTACCCCGGGCGGGACTTGAACCCGCACGCCAAAAGAGGCACAGGATTTTAAGTCCTGCGTGTCTACCAGTTCCACCACCAGGGCAGCGTGGAGCGAAAAACGGGATTCGAACCCGCGACCCCAACCTTGGCAAGGTTGTGCTCTACCAGCTGAGCTATTTTCGCAAACTGTGCGGATGAAGGGACTCGAACCCCCACGCCTCACGGCACCAG
>NZ_CAJYMO010000251.1 GCF_913776365.1 uncultured Chryseobacterium sp.
GTAAAAATAAATGTTGATGGTAATGAAATTCCCTCTCCGCATAATTCACCGAATGTAACTATTAGTATAACTAATGTTATTGAATCAAAAGTAAATGATGTAAGAGATTTTATAACTAAAAATGGAATAGGTATTTTAGAAATGACATTTTTATTACTTCTTGCGACTGGTGGTATTGTATTTTCTAAGGGAAAAGGAAAAGAACCGACATTCGGAATTTCGTCACTCTGGGGTGTTCCAGCTATAGAAAAACCTTATATGTATTGGGATAAAGACCGGTATATGGCAACTGACAGTGCTTCTCTTCACTCCAGAGCCAAGGTTATACCTATGAATAATTTTGCTTTTATAAATCTTCAAAAAATTACAAGACCGGATACACTTACTATTGAGAACGCAATGGGAAAAGTATGGTACGATAAAAGCAACAATCATGTTGAATTCTTCACCAATTACGGCAGACATCCGGAAAACGGGAAAACCTTAAAAGAAGCTACCGGACATATTCTTGAAATCTATGCCGGTGCTGATTCCCCTAAAGACTTTGCCGGGAATTAATTTTCATTCACAATCATTTAAAATTCACGCAATACCATTTACCGGATATTCCTTTATTTTCGCCTTATTTTAGGATGAATAAAGGAATATTCGCATTTTTAGTACTTTTATGTTCGCTGTTGCCGGCCCAGCAGAAGCCGGTACGGATTGCTTTCCTGTCGGATGTGCATTTTCAGGACCTGTACGGCAGCTTTTCAGACACTAGTTTTAAGGGCATCATCAATCCCGGTACCGGGAAGCCCACCATCCTGAGAACGATGGATTCGCAGCTCCGTTCAACCCGGATTTTTAATGAAAATTACTTTGCCTTTCTGAAGGCATTGGACGATATTGCAGCAAAAGGAATTAAGATCGTGGCCATGCCCGGCGATTTTTCGGATGACGGGCAGGCCTATAATCTCCGCGGGCTGCACAGGATACTGGATCAGTACCATCAGAAATACGGGATCCGGTTCTATCTTACCACCGGCAACCATGATCCGGTAGGACCTTTTTATCAGGAAGCAGGAAAAGATGATTTTCTCGGCCAGGATGGCCATCCGCTTGGCATTTACAGCCATGAAAATAAAGAAAAGAAACGCCCTCAGGTCATTACCAGGGATATTGCCGCCTCAGGCTACCTTGAAATTCTGGATGAGCTGAAAGATTTCGGGTTCTATCCCGGCAAAGAAGACCTGTTCTGGAGCACGCCTTTTGATCAGGCTTCCCCGGATTCTTATTCCTATGCGGAAGCCCTGAAGAAGGCTGACTGTTCACACCGGATGTATGAGGTGGAACCGGGATTCGCCGTTCCGGACCTGAGTTATGTGGCAGAGCCGGTACAGGGCATCTGGATGATTGCTATTGACGGCAATACCTACATTCCTAAAGACCTCAGCACCTCCCCGGGCGATCCGGCCAATTATAATGGAGCAGCTATCGGTTATAATCATGTTCTTACCCATAAAAACCACCTGGTTACCTGGGTCAGAAAACTGACTGCAGAGGCAGAGAAATATGGCAAAACCGTGATTGCCTTTACCCACTACCCGATGACCGATTTCAATGATGGTGCCACGCCGGAACTGAAGAAACTGCTCGGCCCCGGAAAATGGCAGCTGGAAAGGGTTCCGGACGACAGAGTCGCCAAAGCTTTTGCAGAAGCCGGCCTGCAGGTCCACTTTGCTGGCCATATGCACATCAACGATACCGGAATCCTGAAGACCGGAAACCATATGCTGGTCAACATACAGGTTCCGTCACTGGCAGCCTATCTTCCGGCCTATAAAGTACTGACGGTACAATCCCGCGATAAAATGGAAGTACAGACCGAAGTCCTGAATGAAGTCCCGCGATTCAATGAGCTGTTCCCACTGTATGAAAAGGAATACCAGGCATTGCAGGACCATACGGCTTCCCCTCAACGCTGGAACAGGGAGATCCTAAAATCCCGGTCATATCATGATTTTATGCTGTTCCACCTGAAAGAACTTGTCCGGCTGCGGATGATCCCCGGTGACTGGCCCAAAGATTTTATCCGGAGAGCGGAAATCCTGGACGGTAAAGATCTGCTGCTGATGGCAGAAAATGGAAAACCATCAGGAAAGAAGGGCATTGATCCGGACTCCTATAAAACCTGGAATTTTAAAGACCTGATCCTTGACCTTTATAAATTCCAGTCGGCGGATGAACTGGCCGGAAAGGATATTCCCGGAGAGCGGCTGAAACAATATTGCACCCTGGAAAAGCTGTACCGGAAGACCCGTTCAGCAGATCCGTTCGTTAAGCAGCTGGCTTCCGTTTTCCGGATTCTCGCATTACTTTCAGGCTCAGATCCTGCCGGACATTTCGAAATAGACCTGAAAGCAGGAAAAACCAGAAGGCTCTGAGGCAGAATGCACTGCGCCGGTACTTTATTCCCGATTCAACAAAATAAACACAAAAAAATTTCCTTTCCATAAATTGTATTGATTTATTGCTTCAAAACATTCTGTAAAAATCCAAATATTATTATATTTGTTGAGATGGCAACGAAAGCACTTTTCAACACGGTGGTCAACTGGTTTATCCGGCAGCGGATGGACCAGATTCAGAATTTTATCAAGCACCCGATTGAAACCCAGAAAGGAATTCTTTTTTCCCAGCTGTTTCATGCGGAGGATACGGAATACGGCAAAAAGTATGGCTTCAATTCCATTTCCAGCTACCAGGATTTTAAAAACAAGGTTCCGGTGGTTACCTATGAGCAGATGGAGCCTTATATTGAAAAGGCCAGACAGGGACAGAAGGACGTCAGCTGGCCGGGCTACATCAAGCATTTCGCCAAGTCATCAGGGACTACCAATGCCAAGAGCAAATTTATCCCGATCTCTGCAGAAAGTCTGGAGTATTGTCACCTGAAAGCCGGCAAAGATATGGTGTCCATTTATGCCAACAACCATCCGGAAAACCAGCTGTTCAATTACAAAAACCTGCGGCTCGGGGGAAGCTCGGAGCTCTATGCCGATTTCAACACAAAATTCGGCGATCTTTCCGCTATTCTCATCGACAATCTTCCGTTCTGGGTGGAAATTACCACTACCCCAAGTAAAAAAGTATCGCTGATGGGAGAATGGGAAAGCAAGCTCAGGGCCATTACTTCGGAAGTAACCAATGAGGACGTGGGAAGCATCCTGGGCGTACCGAGCTGGATGATGGTGCTATTACAGCGGATCATCAGGGAGACCGATATTCAGAATATTTCAGAACTCTGGCCCAACCTGGAAGTTTTTTTCCACGGCGGCATCAGCTTCAGGCCCTACCGCGAACAGTACCGCCAGCTGATCGGGAAAAACATCAATTATTACGAAATTTATAATGCGTCGGAAGGATTCTTCGGCATCCAGGACCGGTCGGACAGCGATGAAATGCTGCTGATGCTGGACTATGGTATTTTTTACGAGTTTATCCCGATGGACCAGTTCCATCTCTCAGATCCTAAAGTGGTAAGCCTGGAAGAGGTGGAACCCGGGAAAAATTATGCCATGGTGATTACCACGAATGGAGGCCTCTGGAGATACCTCATCGGTGACACGGTCGTGTTTACTTCTACTGATCCTTTCAGGATAAAAATTACAGGAAGAACGAAACATTACATCAATGCCTTTGGCGAAGAACTGATGATCACTAATGTGGAAGCGGCCATCACCAGGGCCTGCGAAGAAACCCAGGCAGCTATTTCAGATTTTACAGGAGCCCCGGTTTTTATGAAAGAGAATGAAGGCGGTGCCCATGAATGGATCTTCGAATTCTGCCGTCACCCGAATGACCTGGAACTTTTTATCGACGTTTTCGACAATCACCTTAAATCCATCAATTCGGATTACGAGGCAAAACGTTATAACAACATAACCCTGAAGCGCCCAATCGTGCATATTGCCAAGGAAAAACTTTTTTACCGCTGGCTGGAGTCCAAAGGCAGGCTCGGCGGCCAGAATAAGGTTCCGAGGCTGAGCAACGACCGGGAATACATAGATCCTTTATTGGAGCTGAATAAATAAAGAACCGCAGCTTTCGCTACGGTTCTTGTTTCTGACGGTTGCCTTATTTCTTCAGGTCTTCTTTCAGTTTCCTTGCACCCTCCTCTACTTTGGACGCTCCTTTTGCAGCAGCATCTTTTACATCTCTTCCCACTTCTTTTGCTCCCTGCCTGATATCTTCCCCCGCTTCATGCAGGTTTTTCTTTGTACGGTCTGCCGTGGCATCAATCTTATTTCTTGCCTCTTCTGCAGCATTGTCTATTTTCCTGTCGGCTTCATTGATCGTGGCCTGTGCATTTTCCTTTACATGATTGATTTTGGCCGTGTCTACTCCCAGCCCGTTTTCCGAAACGGTGGTCGTGGTGGTTACTGATCCGTCCGGGTTTTCAGTACTTTCTGTTTTTACACTTGATTTTGTGCACGATACAATGACAGCAGCCATCATAACGGCGGATAAAAAGTTTTTTTTCATATGTATTGATCCTGTTAATGGTAATGTTGATATGGTAATGATAACACTAGTCGGTTTTAGTTTCGGCGGCGGCTTCACCGGCCGGCTTCTGTTTCTCCTGATCTGCTTTTTTTTTCTCTTCGTCAGCTTTATTCCTGTTTTCTTTTTCCAGTTCTTCCCGGAGTTTCTTTTCCTCCTGCTGGAGCCTGATGGCTTCTTTTACAGAATCCTGGTAGGCTCTCGAAGACATTCTGATCTGCCGGGCGATGTCTACCGAGACGGCTCCGTTTGAAAAAGAGTCCACTGCAGCCGTATCATACTGCGCCCGCGGACTGTCCGCCGGATACAGGTCCACCGGCTCTTTTCTGGTACAGGAAGCTAAGGAAAACACAAAGGCCAGGCCTGTAAAAATTGCATTTTTCATACCACTAATTTAACAGAAATTCTGCAATGACCGGATAATGATCTGATAATTGTACTGAATTATCGACTTTATAGCTCAAGGGAATAATGGACTTCGAACTGAAAATATAGTCAATCCTCAGGGGAACTTTATAATCGTGAAAGCTTGAAGAATTGCCGTTTCCGGCAGTAAGGAAAGCATCCTGAAGATCTTTTCCGAGGTTATAATATTCATAGGAATTCGGAACGGAGTTGAAGTCTCCCGCCAGGATGACCGGATAAGGAGAAAGGTCTACTGCTTTCCTGATCTTTCTGATCTGGTCTTCATGCGCTTTGAAAGTTGGGGTCATATGAGACAAAAGCGTATTGATTTTATCACCTTCTTTTCCGATTCCGTCAAACTTAAGCATGGATTTATGCAATCTGAAAGGTTCCAGATAAACATTGATGATCCGGATAATCTTTCCGTTGATATCTACATCGGCATAAAACGAATTTCCTCTTGATTTATCAGTGATCAATTCCTGCTGCCTTATGATGGTATGTTTCGTTTTCAGGATTACGGAAGGATATTTCACCATATCCTGTTTCAGTGCCCGGTTGGTATCTTTTTCCTGTACCAGGATAATATCTGCATCCTGGTCGGCAATATATTTTTTAACCTTATCCCATCCGAAATCCCCGTATTTCACATTAAAGGTAATTACTTTAATATCCCTGATGGACTTTACATTTTCAGTTTTAGGTGTGAAATTGATCCACCGCCGGATCGGGGTATAAAACAACAGGGTGGCCGCGGCAAAGGCGAAGGCGATTTTCTGCCTCTGAATGATCCAGGCCAGCGTAAAAAGAATATGCAGCGAGATCAGATAAGGAAATCCTAACGACAGGAGATTCAGGTAACTGACGAGATTAGGTGGTACCCATGCATTTCCCAATGTGCACAGGAGCAGGATCATCACCGTAATATGAGAAAATAATAAGATCTGACGGAATTTCATAATGGACCTAAAGATACCCTCTTTTTTCAGCAAAAACCTCACCAAGCCCTGCAGTTTAACTGTTTTTTATGATTTATTCTGTTTTAAAGCCGGCAATAACGGGAAAATGATCGGAAATCTTGACGGAACGGTCTACGGTATACCGAAGTGGTTTTATGAAAGGTGAAGCAAAAATATAGTCGATCCGGATCGGAAATTTATAGTCGTGGAAACTGGTAGCACTGCCCTTTCCGGATTCTGTAAATGCATCTTTCAGACCTCTGCCCAAATGATAGTATTCATAAGAATTCGGTACGGAATTGAAGTCACCGGCAAGGATCACAGGATAAGGTGACTCATCAACCGCTTTCCTGATTATGGCTATTTCTTCCTGATGGATTTTGAAAGTAGGCATCAGCCTTTTAATGATACTTTTTATTTTTTCTTCATCTTCCTCATTGGTACCGTTCATGGTTACCATACTTTTCTCAAATTTAAAAGGATGAAGATAAATATTGATGATGCGATAGATTTTTCCTTTAATCCTGATGTCTGTCCATGTCCCGCAGGAGCCCGTATCACCGGCATCAGAGCTGATGCGCTGTTCCCGTATAATTTCGTGTCTGGTAAATACCGCAGTCAGTGATCCGGTTTTCCCTTGGGTATATCCTTTCAGCTCTATCTTATCTCCACGGTCTTCCTGTAGCAGGATAACATCTGCCTTTTTAGACAACAGGTAAGACTCCAGCTGTTCACTGCTGGTTTCCCTTTCCCCTTTGGTATTGAATGAGAGTATGGTAAGGTCTGAAGGTTCCTTTTGTACAGGCATATAATTGATCCACCGCAGCGTGGCGTTGAAAAACAGCAATCCCAGGAGCAGGAACACAAGAGCCCTTTTCTTCCAGCTGATGACCCAGAACAGGGTGAGCAGCAGGTAGCCTGCCATCAGAACAGGAAAGCCCAGGGAAAGCAGGTTCAGCCAGGGAAAAACCTTAGGCGGAATATAAGCGTTCAGCAGCATGCCTGCCAGCAGGAGTAAAATTCCGGTGTGTAGGAGCAGGAGCAGGAGACGGATAACTTTCACAGGTAACGTAACGGTTAATTAAATCTGTACAGGTGCTTTTTCCAGTTCCGGGCCAGCAGCCATCCTACAAGGGCACCCCCTACGTGGGCCAGATGAGCAATTCCGCCCCCGTTTCCTGAAACCCCCAGCCAGATAGAAATGACAATGACGATCGGCATTAAATATTTAACCTTGATGGGTATCGGCAGGAACAGCATGGCAATTTTTGAATCCGGATACAGGGTTGCAAAAGCAGTCACCACTCCGAAAATAGCACCGGACGCACCCAGCATGGGAGTTCTGAGCAAGGTATAAAACTGATTTGACAGTTCCTGCCCTTCCGGTGTTGTTGCGCTGATATTCATATCTCCGGTATACCCTATTGCTGCCTTAGGATAAATCTCGGCAGCATTCAGTCCCAGGTTTTCAAGGCCGGAGATGATCTGCTGCGCTTCAATAAAATTCCAGAGATTAAAAAGGAAAAAAGAACCCAGACCGCTGGCAAAGTACAGCAGGAGGTATTTCTTTTCACCTAAAGCCTGTTCCAGGATGGGCCCGAAGCTCCATAGGGTGAACATATTGAACAATATATGCATGAATCCTCCGGACTCCGCCAGCGGCGCATGCATGAACATATGGGTGATAATCTGCCACGACTGGAAGTTTGGAGAGAACGGATAAAAGCCGGAAAGACTGTTATATAAACCCGGCATTATATTCGCGATGATGTAAACAACCACGTTTAGAAGAATGATATTCCTGGTAACCGGCGGTATGGTATTGAACATATTGACTAAAATTTATTTTTAATATCATTGAAAGGCACTTCATAGAAACACCTTTTTCCATTCGGAAGGTATTCAGGAAATCCCAGTGCGGTAAAATCCCGGATCAGCTGTTCGGCGTCCTTTTTATAAATAAAATCGAAACGGGACTTGGACTGCATCTTGTTCCATTGGTTCTGGTAATGCTCCATAAATTCTTCTTCGCTTTTATATTCCAGGGATTCAAACAGATCCTCCAGGAATTTCATGACCTGGGTTTCCTTCAGGCCTTCCGGCACGGCGTCGATCCTCAGTACGCTTTCATAGGCGACGCTCATCTCAAAACCCAGTTCGGGAAGGAACTTCCTGATGGCTTTGTACTTGGTCTTTTCCACTTCATTCATATGGTATTCCAATGAGAAAAGAAGGGCATTGCTGTTGGTTGTCCCTTTTTTCACAGGTTTTGTGCTTTCGGAAACCACCAGCCGGTGCATTCTTCCCAGGTCCAGCATCAGGGTTTTATCCCCTTTGTTGAAGAGCCAGTAGCCATTCGGAAGCCTCATGATATCTTCATCAAAATCCTCATCTTCAAAAAGATTGATCTTGGAAGGTTCAGCAGAGATGTTCTGATGATACATATCCGTCAGGTTCTGGATTTCTACCTGCATAAAACCTTTTTCTTCCAGGAACGGATTGTAATCCCGGTCTACGATGATTTCAGGCATTTTGATAAAGCCGCTGCTGCCGTTGCTTTTGCTCGGAAATGCCTTCTGCATCAGGGCATCCAGTTGCGGGTCTTTTTCAAAATCAAGGCTTGGTGCCACGTTATAGATTCCCAGTGATCTTTTGATCGTAGAGCGCAGGAGCGCGAAAATGAGATTTTCGTCTTCAAATTTCACTTCCGTTTTCTGCGGATGGATATTGACATCTATTTTTTCCGGATCCAGTTCCAGGAACAGAAAGAACGTCGGCACATATCCCGGCATAAGCAATCCTTCGAAAGCATCCTGCACCGCCTTATTGAAATACGGGCTCTTAAAATATCTACCGTTCACAAAAAGAAACTGCTCACCCCTGGTTTTCTTCGCCCCTTCGGGCTTGGCTACAAATCCGTGAAGCCTGCACCAGCTGATATCTTCTTTGATGGGGATCAGCTGCGGTTGCAGTTTGCGGCCGAATATATCCACAATCCGCTGCATCTGGCTGCCTCTTCTCAGCCTGAAAACAGCCTCATCATCGTGGAACATGGAAAATTCTATATTTTCGTGAGCCAATGCAATCCGCTGGAACTCATCAATCACATGCCTGAGTTCGATATTATTGTTCTTCAGGAACTTTCTTCTGGCCGGAACATTATAAAAAAGGTTCTTTACCAGAAAATTGGATCCTTCTGCCGTCTGCGCAGGTTCCTGAAACTGGAGCCCGCCTCCTTCTATGTAAATATTGGTTCCCAGGGCCGTCCCCTGCTGTTTTGTTTTAAGCTCCACCTGAGCAACGGCTGCGATGGACGCCAATGCCTCTCCGCGGAATCCTTTTGTGGAAATTTTGAAGATATCTTCCGTACCGCGGATCTTGGAAGTGGCATGCCGTTCAAAAGCCATCCTTGCATCCGTCTCAGACATTCCCTTCCCGTCATCTACCACCTGGATCAGGTTTTTCCCTGCATCCCTGATGATCAGCTCAATTTTTGAAGCTTCCGCATCGATGGCATTTTCCAAAAGTTCCTTTACAATGGATGCAGGCCGCTGCACCACTTCCCCTGCCGCAATTTGGTTGGCTACATGATCCGGTAAAAGCTGAATAATATCTGACATAAAAAACGTAAATCAACTTACAAAAATAGGCATTCAGAACAAGAATCGAAAACAATCCCCTTCCGAATTAAAATTTAATTATCAACATATCAACACCCTAGCTTTCCTTCATATGATGAAAAACCTTTTGCCAGGCAGGTTCTTTGTAAAAACACAATCCCCCGATTGCATTACGCAATCAGAGGATTGATTCACAGCTAGTTTACACAAATTAATACTGATATTTATATTTCCTGTTCAATATTTCTTTTTCAGGCGGCAAAGCCGGTATCTTTATTTTTATCCATACCTTTTACCCAATTCTTTTTTACTCATCAAATATAAGCCTCCTCTTTTTATCGCGTTTTTCCTTGATTTCCGTCTTGATTTCAGGAGCTCCATGGATCTTATCATACAGATAGGCGATTGCATTGGGCTTTCCGTAGATCCTGCTGTACCGGTACCGGGTTTTGAAATGCCTGATATGAATTTTATACGCATCGTACCCGATGACAACCATAAGACAAAGACTGATCACATAAAATACCCGGAACTCAAGGTGGTAATAGGTAAGCCCCGAAAACACCGCCCCCGCTACATAAGCCAGCATGATACTCATCAACAGTTTTGCCCTGGCAACAAGCTCTCCGTTTTTCCTGAACTCTGTGCGGGTGAACATAGAGAAAAGAATTCCCAGGTCGGTAGTGGTACCGGTAAGGTGGGTTGTTTTCACGGAAAAATTGGATATACTTGCCGTAAGCCCGTTCTGCAGACCGGTGGCAAAAAGCATAAGTGCTACCAGGTATTCTGTTTCTTCCAGTGTTTTACGGTAATAGAACTGACCATATATTCCTACAAAAAGAAGACACGCGATTTCCAGGACCAGCGGCATGGCATGAGCAAAATATTTACTTTTCTTATTAAAGTTAATCACAATCAGGTTGGATACGAATCCCCCGAAAAAAAACAGGAAAATCCATAATCCTACAACAGCTACCTGAGACCAGTTCCCTTTGCTGATTTCGGCTGCAAAGATCGCATAATGCCCTGTCACGTTGGACGTAAACGAGAGAAAGATAAGCAGGGAAGCAATATTTATGGTTCCTGCTGTAAAGGCGGTCAGTGTTCCTAACCTAATATTGTCTCCCAGCGTTCTGGTATTGCTATAATTCCTTAACATTTTTCAGATTTTATGAAGTTCAACATCAGGCTTCCGCAAAAACTTCTGCCAGCCTGCCTTTCTCAGGAAGGTTCTTATGAACATTTATGGAAACTTCATAAGACTTAAGTTCTTTGCATTTCCTGATATAAGGAATAAGATCAAACTTCCCTTTTCCCTTGCTTACAACGGAAGAAGAGTAATATGCCTCCTCAACATTTCCCGCTTTTATGTAATTGTTAAAGGTACGCTGGAAACTACCCGTGAAAATATCGCATACGATCTTTCCGATCAGATGGGGATATTTATTTTTAATGATTCCATAAGCATCACAGAATTCCTGCGGCCTCAGCTTGCTGAAGACTGTGCTTTTCGTATTGAAAAGCAGATCCCTGATGGAATCACCCATATCATATCCTGAGACCAGAAGAACATGATACTGATTCTGATCCCCTGAAGCTTCTTTCTCCCTCATCACCTTCTTTAATATATTCAAAGACTCAAGAGAATAATCCGTAGCTATTAAAATTGTTCTGGCCATGATATTAAATTTAGGTTAGACATGCTCTTTATGATGATACAAATCTAGAGCAGCCGTATTAAAACCTTTTTGGAACGGAATTAAAATGTGATTAACGAGATTAAAATAAGATTAGAATTTGTGGTATTGGGCCGGCAGAGACAGATTTACCGTCATTAAGAAAAAAGATGGAATTTTTTGTAACAAAAAACCTGAAGTGCTAACTAATTGAAAAAACATCCCAAAACAATGAAACATTTATTTTCCATATTTTTCATCGCCGTTTTTGCGCTGGCCAATGCACAGGACAGCGATACGAAAGAAACGGCCAACCGTTTTTTCTATGAACTTACCTTCAAGCCTAAAAAAGACTCGGCTAAGCTGGATAAGGTAATCACGGTTCTTGACATTACCGATAAAAACCGCTCCGTTTACCAGGATTATACCGTGATTGCACAGGACTCCATCATGAAGGTGGAAATCGAAGCCATGCGTAAAGCCGGTACAATGAAAGACCTTTCGAAAACCCTGAAAACACCGAAAATCTCAGCCCGGATTTATAAATTCTATCCGGATATGAAGGTACAGTATGTAGACAAGATCGCCAACGGGTTCACCCCGGCCAGCATCGGCTATACCGAAAACCTGAAATTCAACTGGAAGATTCTGGGCGACAAGCAGAAGATTGGTGAATACAACACCCAGAAAGCAACCACCGAGTTCGGAGGTAGAACCTGGACGGCATGGTTCAGCACCGATATCCCTTTCCAGGACGGACCTTACAAATTCTGGGGTCTTCCCGGACTGATTGTAAAGATTGAAGACAGCGCCAAAGACTACTCCTGGGTATTGCAGGGAAACAAGAAAGTAAAAGACTACACTGAATTTTCCTATATTGAAAACCTGATGAGCGCCTCGGGAGGAAAGCCGAAAGACCTTCCGAGAGACAAATTTGAAAAAACATTCAACGATTTCAAAAAAGATCCTTTTGCTTCCGTACGACCGATGATGACCCAGGAAATGATGTCCAAAAGCATTCCGGGAATGGACGGAACCATCGGTGATATGATGAAGAAGCAGGAAAAGCAATACAAGGATTTCTACAATGCCAATGACAACCCTATCGAACCGGAGTATGGAAAAGTAAAAGTAGGAGAACTTCAGAAAGTGGGAAAAGAGAAAAACTAAGAGACACATTCATATTTAACTATATTTCAGATCAACCCGGAGGCAAATTGCATCCGGGTTGATTTCTTTCATACAGGTTGTTATTTAGATTAAATTTAAATAGCGTATATTTGCAGGGACAAAATCTTGGCTTTGAAAGAGAACGGTTTACATAAATTGAGCAGCTTTCCCAAAAACAGAATGGGAAAAATTCTGGGGTATGATAATGACAGTCTTAGAATGCCCAACAAGATCATTGAAATGGGGCTTCTGCCGGAAACCTCTTTCAGGATTTTGTACCAGGCGCCTTTCAGCGGACCGATGTATGTGGAATTCGGAGAGGAAAAAAGCCGTATTGCCCTCCGGGAAGAAGAGGGGGACTTTATTATTGTTGAAGAATTGAATTAATGCAGGAAAGACAGAGAAAACAGATTCTTTTGGTCGGGAATCCTAATGTAGGCAAATCAACGGTTTTCAACGCACTTTGCAACAAAAAACAGAAAACCGGGAATTATGCCGGCGTTACCGTAGCCAGCCATTCCGGATTCTATACTTATAAGAACGAAGAAGTTGAGGTAGTAGACTTGCCCGGTTCTTACAGCATCTATCCAAGCTCCGAAGACGAAGCTATTTTTTCAAAATTCGTTATTGATCACCAGAAAGATTATGCCGGTGTCATCTATATTCTTGAAGCACTAAGCTTAAAAAGAGGGCTGCTGCTGTTCCAGCAGATCCAGGACCTGGGAATTCCGATGATCCTGGTGGTGAACCAGATCGACCAGGCCGAAAGGAGGGGAATTTCCATCGATATTCAGAAATTTTCGGCAGCCCTGGGCCTTACCATCATCCAGACCAATGCAAAAGAACAAAAGGGGATCGAAGATATTAAGGAAGCGGCTTACCGCAACCAGTTTACAAAATCAGAAAACCCGTCATTCGAAACGCCGGCTGAACACAGAGACTTTATCGCAAAGGTAACGGCACACAACGGCCTTGAGAACGAATACCGGGCATGGCTGAATCTTTCCCTGGGAACTGACCTGGGAAAAATCAGTTCCGTGGTGGAACTGATGAACGAGCCCGAGGCCAAAAGCCTGGTTCCGAAGAGGCTGCAGGTACAGGAAACCGTAAGGAGATACCAGAAAGTCGACAGGATCCTGGCAGACGTAATTTCCAAAAAGCCCCAGTTCAAGGAGCTTCTCACAGAGAAACTGGACCGGGTACTGGTTCATAAATTCTGGGGATATGTGGTCTTTATGATGATCCTGCTGGTCATCTTCCAGAGCGTCTTTTTCCTTGCGGAATACCCGATGAACTGGATCGACGATTTATTTGCATGGCTGTCTGCCTCTGCCGGGAAATATCTGCCGGAAGGACCGATCAATTCTCTGATCTCCAACGGGATTGTGCCGGGAATCGGGGGAATCGTTATTTTTGCGCCCCAGATCGGTATCCTGCTGTACTTCCTCTACCTCCTGGAAGATTCGGGATATATGGCGAGGGTGGTATTCCTGATGGACCGGATCTTACGCCCTTTCGGACTAAACGGAAAAAGCATCGTGCCGCTGGTTTCAGGAACGGCCTGTGCTATTCCTGCCGTTATTTCAACCCGGAATATTGAAAATATAAAGGAAAGGCTGCTGACCATTCTGGTAACCCCTTTCATGACCTGCTCTGCAAGGCTTCCGGTCTACAGCATCATTATCGGGCTGATTATTTCAGACGGAACCGTATTGGGCATCAAATACAAAGCCCTGGTACTGATGGGAATGTACCTGCTGGGATTTGTCGTGGCACTGATTTCCGCGGCGGTCCTCAACAGGTTTATTAAAAATAAAGGCAAGACCTATCTGGTGATGGATCTTCCTACCTATAAGAAACCGCTTTTCGGTTATGATTTTAAAATGGTGCTGGGAAAAGTCTGGGATTTTATTACCGGTGCCGGAAAAATTATTTTTATCGTCAGCATCATCATCTGGTTCCTGAGCTATTTCGGTCCGAAACAGAGCCCGGAACAGCTGGTCGCTACCAATGTGGAACTTGACCACTCTTACCTCGCCAAGATGGGTAAAGGCATTGAGCCTGTGATTGCGCCGCTTGGATATGACTGGAAAATGGGAGTAGGTATCCTTACCAGCTTTGTGGCAAGGGAAGTTTTCGTAGGTACGATGTCTACCTTGTACAGCCTGGAAGATGACGCTCCCGAAGTGAAAGTAATCGATAAAATGAGGAGGGACGTAAAGCCGGATGGCGAAAAAGTATTCAGCTTTGCCACCGGCGTTTCGGTACTTCTTTTTTACGCATTTGCAATGCAGTGTATTTCTACACTTGCAGTAGTCTACAGAGAGACCAAAAGCTGGAAATGGACCGCTTTTCAGGTAGCAATGATGACCGGTCTGGCCTATTTTGTGTCGATGTTTGCCTATCAGATCTTAAAATAATGGATTCTTCCTTACTTATACAGTACATTCTGGTATTTCTTATCGTAGCATTTGCCTGCTACGCTTTGTTCAGAGTGCTCAGAAAAAACTTTGCGCCGAAAAAGTTCAGCTCCAAAAGGACGAACTGCGATAAAGACTGCGGATGTTCATAAAAAAATAACATTCCTGTGGAAAACTAAAAAGCACACTTGGTTTTATTTTTTCTAATTTTGCATAAAACATACGGATGAAATTAGAATTGACAGAATTAATAATCTCTTTGGGAAACAGGGGCCATTCTGCAAGACCGTAAAGCAATCCGGCAGAAAGCAGGGGTTTCATCTGTTTCCGGCAAACAGACAGGTACCGGATTTCTCTCAGATGAAACCGCTAAAGAAAAGACCATATGTATGGACTTACCTGATCTGATCCTGAAGAAAACATCTACTCCTGAAAATTCAATCTCTCCGGAATGTGGTGCTGACCATTCTTTATCCATGCTATCATACCGTTAGAAAAACCGTATATACGGATTTACAAGCAAGGTAGGATAAGGCGGCATACAGCAGGGGTCAGTATTTGAAAATTAAAAATTTAAGAAATTAACACCTATGTCATTAATAAAAAGTATTTCCGGAATCCGCGGAACCATCGGAGGAAAGGTAAATGATAACCTGACCCCGCTGGATGTGGTAAAATTTGCCTCCGCATTCGGAACCTGGCTGCAGCGCAGGCATCATAAAAACAACCTCACCCTCGTGATAGGCAGAGATGCAAGAATTTCCGGGCAGATGGTATCCTCTCTGGTGACAGCAACTTTGCAGGGACTTGGAATCCATGTCATAGACCTTGGGCTTTCCACGACCCCTACTGTGGAAATTATGGTCCCGGAACTGAAAGCGGAAGGCGGAATTATCCTGACCGCATCCCACAACCCCAAGCAGTGGAACGCCCTGAAGCTGCTGAATGAAAAAGGGGAATTCATCAGCGGTGAGAACGGAGCTGAGGTATTGGCTCTTGCGGAAAGCGAAGACTTTAACTACGCGGAAGTGGATGACCTTGGAACGTATGAAACCAGGGATGACGCTTTTGATATCCATATCCAGCAGATTCTTGAGCTGCCCATGGTAGATGCAGAGGCCATTAAAGCCAGAAAGTTCAGGATTGTCCTGGATGCCGTAAATTCTACCGGCGGAATTGCCATCCCGATGCTGCTGGACCGGCTGGGCTGCGAAACGGTAAAACTGTACTGCGAACCTACCGGCCATTTCCCGCACAATCCCGAACCGTTGAAAGAACATCTCGGTGACATCTGTGAACTGGTAAAAAAGGAAAATGCTGACCTTGGTGTGGTGGTAGACCCTGATGTGGACAGACTGGCCCTGATTGACGAAAAAGGTGAAATGTTCGGCGAGGAATATACTCTGGTAGCTGTTGCCGACTATCTGCTGAAACATAAAAACGGCGTGGCAGTTTCCAACCTTTCTTCAAGCCGCGCCCTGAGAGACGTGGCACAGAAGCATGATTCATCCTATTTTGCCAGTGCCGTTGGCGAGGTGAACGTGGTAAACCTGATGAAGGAAAAAAATGCCGTTATCGGCGGTGAAGGAAACGGAGGAATTATTTATCCGGATCTCCACTACGGAAGGGATTCCCTCGTAGGCATTGCCCTTTTCCTGACTTATCTCGCCAAGCAGGATACAACGGTTTCCGGACTGAGAGCCGATTATCCGGCCTATTTCATGGGAAAAAAGAAAATTGAACTGACTCCTGAGATTGATGTTGACGGCCTTTTAACTAAAATGGAAAAAGCCTATCCAACAGAAGAGGTTTCCACAGTAGACGGCGTAAAGATAGATTTTGAAAACAATTGGGTACACCTCAGGAAATCCAATACGGAGCCTATTATCAGAATCTATACCGAAGCCCGGTCACAGGAAGAAGCCGACCGGCTGGCTGATGAAATGATAGCTAAAATCAATAGCCTGATTTAATAAAAAGTAACATCTTTTTCATCAATATAGTCGTATTTATTACTACATTTATTCATAAGATTTCAGAACTGAGTATTAGTACATCTCCTGTCTCAAGTCTTAATCTTAAAACTGTTTATATTGGAAGAATATTTTGGAAATGAACTTGTGAAAAAGTTCGAGGAAATGATGGAAAACCATGATGAATTCTATTTCGATACTGAAGAACTGGAAGACATCATCGTTTACTATCTGGAGCTGGGAGATTTTAATTACGCCGATACGGCAGTGAATTACGGCCTGAAGCTCCATCCCAATTCCTTAGATATCAAGATCAAAAAGCTTGAGATTCTTCTGGAATGGGAAGACTACACTACCGCGAAGGATCTTATCGATGAGCTGAAAGGCTCTTCTATGGAAAATACCGATTTTCTGGTATGCTACGCGAAGTATTATTCGAATTTAGGAAATCCTAAAAGATCCATCGACATCTGTAAGAAGGCGCTCGAACTGAAGGAAGAAGAAAATTTCCTTCATAACTTTATTGCCGATGAATACGTGAATCTGGGAGATCCTTTTAACGCTCTTAAACATTACAGGAAAGCACTGAAGGAAGATCCTACTGATGATTATGCACTGGAAAACAGCATGATCTGCTTTGCTGATATGAATAAGACCGATGAAGCTATCGCTTTCCTGAATGAATACCTGGATGAGTATGCCTATTCTGAAGTAGCCTGGTTTGAATACGGGCAGTTTTACTTCAACAGGAAAAATTACGATGAAGCCATTAAAGGATATGATTACCTGCTGGCGATCAATTCAAGCTCTGTAGGCGTATATGCCAACAAGGCAGCCTGTTATGAAGCATTGGGCCAATACAAGAAAGCGATTGAAGTGTACGAAGAAATGCTGGAGCTGGAATATACGAAAGCGTTTACATTTTATAAAATCGGCTTATGCTACAAAGCCCTGAAACAGCCTATTATCGCTTTAAATGCTTTTCAGAAATCGCTGAGGGAAGATCCGCAGTTTTACCTGGCTATGATGGAGCAGTCTTATCTGTATGAGGAAATGGGAGGAATGGCAGAGGCTCTTCACTTTGCGCGCGAAGCCACCCATTTAAATGAAAATAATCTGGATTACCAGAAAAGGCTTGCTTTTCTTTTCATTGATTCCGGAAAATTCGAGGAAAGCCTGACCTGCCTGAAAAAACTGGTGGAAGCAGAGCCGACAAGGTTTTACAACTGGTATGCTTATTCTGAAGTGCTGATGCTGCTGGGGGAATATGAAGAATCGGTTACCGTACTCAACAAAGCCGTAAAGGCCCATCACAGAGCCGAACTCTACTATCAGCTGAGCAACTGCTACTTTAACCTGAGAGATCAGGAAAAAGGAAAGGAAACGCTGTTGCAGGCATTGGAACTGGATCCCTCTTTAGTTTCTGATATGCAGAAAAAATACCCTTTCATCAAGGATGAGGTAAAAAAGGCCCGGGCCAAAGTAAAGAAGAAAAATCCGTAAAAATAACGGACAGGACAGATTATAAAAAAATCCTGCACCTATTGTGCAGGATTTTTTTATAATTGAAAGAATGATCATTATCAATCTGTTTTCCGATCGGTGATTTTCGGCTTGGACCGCAGAAAAATCAGTCCGGCGATGATAATGCCGGCTCCGGCCAGCTGCATGACAGAAAGTTTTTCACCATCAAGGAATCCCCAGCCTATGGCTACAATCGGCATCAGAAGAGTGACGGTGGAAGCAAACAGAGGGGAAGAAACTTTCAGGAGGCGGTAATTCATCATCATGGCCAGCCCGGTTCCGAAAACAGACAGCAGGCTTACGAACATCAACCCGGTCATGTTATCCTCAGTAAAGCTGAAGTCATTGAAAAAACCGGTGAAAGCCAAAGCGGTTACTGAAGGCAGAAACAGAATGAAAGCAAATACAAAGGCTGATAATACAGTAGAAGACACCTCCATCAGTCTGGATTTTACGGTAGTTGTGCTGATGGCATAACACAATGTTGCAGCGAGCAGCAACAGGATCGGAACCACTTTGAAGCTTCCTCCCTCACCGTCGCCTCCAAAGGCCAGCAGGCAAACGCCCGTGAAGCTGATCAGGGTACCCAGGATCTGCTGCCTGGTGGTTTCAAACTTCCAGATCAGGGAGCCGACAATGATCACGAAAATCGGCATCATCGAGTTGATGATTCCCGCGATACTGCTGCTTACTTCCTTTTCAGCAATAGGAAACAGGAACATCGGAATAAAATTTCCGGTAACAGCAGCCAGGATCAGCCATTTCAGGTGCCTTTTCGGAAACAGTTTATATTTTGAGAGGGCAACCGGCATCAGGATGATCCCGGCTATCAATACCCGCAGGGCACCTACCTGGTACGGACTGAAATGATCGAGTGATTTTTTAATTAAAATAAAGGACGATCCCCAAATGATGCTCAGAGCCATCAGAAGAACCCACTTTTCCTTATCGGCGTTCATTGTTTCGGTGTAAAATTTTTAAAAATTCCCTTTTCGGGATCATCCTTGCTCCAAGGCTTTCCAGGTGATCGGTATGCGACTGGCAATCGATGATTTCCAGGGCCTCTTTATGGGATTCCACAAAATGGATGAACCCTGCCTTTGAGGCGTTGCTGACTTTGGCAAACATGCTTTCGCCACAAAATACATTTCCGATCTGAAGCCCGTATAAGCCGCCGACCAGCTCATCATCCTGCCAGACCTCAATGCTTTTGGCCAGTCCGTACGTATGAAGCTGAATGAAAGTATCCATCAGTTCATCTGAAAGCCAGGTTCCTTCCTGCCCTTTCCTGCTGACTTCCTGGCAGTTCTTTATGACTCCCCTGAAGTCCCTGTTTTCTGAAAAGGTGAAAACCCCGCGATTGAGAATTTTCCGCATCGATTTTGAAACTTTCAGTTCTCTGGGGAAGAGCACAAACCTGGGGTCCGGGCACCACCAGAGGATATCTTCCCCCGGATTGAACCATGGGAAAATGCCCAGCTGATAAGCAAACCACACCCGTTCTGCCGACAGGTCCCCTCCGAAAGCCACAATGCCTTCGTAACCGTCGTACAGCTCAGGGTCGGGAAACGAAATTTCGTCAGGATCTAACCGGATCATTGTCTGGAAAAAAAATCCCGCTTAAAAAGCAGGATTGTATTTGAATAGTATTTGATTAGAACGGCAAATCGTCATCGTCATCTCCGGCGAAAGGATTTTCGTTGGATGAAGAAGAAGCGGACTGGGAAGGAGCAGCCTGGGTAGGCTCGGAAGCACTGTCAGATACTTTTTCCACTCTCCACCCGGTAATGGAATTGAAGTATTTGGTTTCACCCTGTGGAGAAACCCACTCCCTTCCTCTGATGTTGATTCCTACCTTTACGTTCTCCCCTTCTCTCAGGTTATCCAGCAGGCTGATCTTATCGGATAAGAATTCGATGTTGATCGGCTGCGGGTATTGCTCCTGTGTAAGGATTACCATTTCTCTTTTCTGGAAACCGCTCGCAAATGTCTGAGCATCAAAAAGTTTCTTTATCGTTCCTTGTAATTCCATATCATATTGATTAACGGTGTAAAAATAAGAAAATGATATGGAATAATGAGGGTCCGCGAAAAAAAATTAAGTTTTTTTGATTTTTTTTACTGAAAAATTTGGGAGTAAAAGAAAATGTCCTATATTTGCACTCACAAAAACGAAACAAGTTCTTTAGAATACGATTTAATAAAACTGCGGATGTGGTGTAATTGGTAGCCACGCCAGACTTAGGATCTGGTGCCGTGAGGCGTGGGGGTTCGAGTCCCTTCATCCGCACAGTTTGCGAAAATAGCTCAGCTGGTAGAGCACAACCTT
>NZ_CAJYMO010000252.1 GCF_913776365.1 uncultured Chryseobacterium sp.
TATATCATCTGTTTTTCATAGTTTTGCAGCGGATTTATCTTTAACCTGAATATATTAATCATGAGAAAAATTTTACTCCTGTTGCTTATTTTGCCTTTCTTAATCCCCGCGCAGAGCATTCCGAACATGGATACTTCATTTGCGGGTTTCGGCAGGGTTACCCTTTCCGTATGGAATAATAATTTTGCTTACTGCACAGCAGTACAACCTGATAAAAAAATCCTTGTCGGCGGTTCTATACAACAGAACACACCGACAACGAACCAGTCTTATGTGATCGCAAGATACAATGAAAACGGGACGTTGGATAGTACATTCGGCATCAATGGCCTCCTTTATAGCAACACCGGTAATTATAGTACCATTTATGACATCAAAATCCTGTCTGACGGCAAGATACTGATGGCCGGCAGCTGGGATGGCAATGCATTCATAGGGCAACTTTTGACGGACGGATCATTTGACTCAGGTTTCGGGAACAATGGCATAAAGGTATTTTCCGGAGGTCATATCAGAGACATTGAAGTATTGCCGGATGGAAGTATTGTAGGTTACGGACAGAAAAATACCGCATCAATTCTCGTGAAAGTAAGCGCAGACGGACAGGCCGATTCTTCTTTCGGAAACAGTGGTATGGTATCCACAACTTTTGGCTATCCCTCAACCGTTAATAATGCAATGATCCGCCAGACGGACGGAAAATTGGTCATTACCGGAGCAGTTGTTCCCAATTCAAGCTATCCTCAGAACAATCAGGCATTCATCGCCCGGTATACGGCTGCCGGAATTCCTGATCCTGCATTCGGTACAAACGGACTCATACTATACAATACTAATGCAAACGTAGGCCGGGATATTGCCCAGACAGCAAATGGCAAAATACTGGTTCTTGCTGAAAAGCCTAATGCTGCCGTTACCAATATCGGGACAACTTCACACTTCTTCCTGCTTCAGTTTAATACTGACGGGACTCCGGATACAACTTTCAATAATCTGGGATATGTAGGGTTCGGCCCGACTTACTGTTCCTCATTAAAAGTTGATCCGCAAAATAAGATTTATATCGGGTCCTCAAGTTTTAATTCCACGTCATACTATGATTTCAAACAGATCATCCGGCTGAATGCTGACGGAAGCAGAGATTCAACGTTTGGCAGCAATGGGGTTTATGTTTCCAACACCCGGGTGTATTCATCAGAATATGCTTACGGCACCAATAACATGAATTTTACACCGGATGGAAAGCTGGTTATAGGAAGCTATGTAAATGCACCCGGATTTTTAATCACCATTATGCGTCTTAATGTTTTATCAAACAGTTTATCAGCTTCTGAAACCTTTGCAAATTCCCAGGCTATTTCAGTTTATCCGAATCCGGTGAAAGATGCAATCCATGTTCAATCCAGAGACAACATTTTATCCCTGGAACTGACAGACTTTTCCGGACGTATCGTTTCAAAAAGCATCCATGCAACAAAGATGGATCTCGTTTCGATTTCTGCGGGAACTTATATGCTGAAAGTAAAGACGGCAAAAAAAGAAGAGACATTTAAGATTATTAAAAAATAAAACTGTTCTGACCTTTTCTTTAATAAACGAAGCCGCTGAATCAGCGGCTTCGGCAATTATAATAAAGAGCGTTTTACTTTGCTCTCAGTTTTTCTTTAATGGCTTCAATATTCTTTTTTGCAGAATCTTCAAGAATCAGGCTGGCGCTCATATGGATTCTGGCAGGCATCAGTTCATTGAAGTGATCGGTCCCTTCCCAGGAAACTTTCTTGATCAGTGACAATGCATCTTCGCTGCGGGAGGCAAGTGTGGCCAGGAACTTTTCCAGGCGCATATCCATTTCGGCAATGGTTCCGGAGACGGAATGGTAGATGTTGTGCTGCTCCGCCCATTCTGCCGACCTGAAATCAGCATCAATGGCCATGGCTGAGAATTGGGACTTCCCGATTTTCCTTTCCACATAGGGCCCGATCACAAAAGGCCCGATTCCCAGATTGATTTCAGTAAGTGCCAGGGCTGCATCCTTTGTTGCGAAACAGTAGTCGGCTCCGCAGGCAATGCCTACCCCGCCGCCGGTTGTTTTTCCCTGCACCCTCACCACAACGATTTTACCGCAGTTTCTCATGGCATTCAGAACTTTGGCAAAACCGCCGAAGAAGTGTTTGGATTTTTCCAATTCTTCAATTTCCAGCAGCTCATCGAAGCTGGCTCCGGCACAGAAAGCTTTTTCGCCTTCGCTTTTCAGCAGGATTGCTTTCACTTCAGGTTTTGCACCTTCTTCCAGGATGGCGGCTGCCAGTTTCTCCAGAATGGCTCCGGGAAGGGAGTTGCTCTTCGGAGTTCCGAAAGTGATTTCGGCGATATTGTTCTTCAGTTCTGATACTACGAATTCGTTCATTTTTTAATTTAATTGGATTACACAAAAGTACTAAATAGAGGGCGTTCCCTGAAAATAAATGTGCAGGTTCTGATGAAAAGCCGCATGTGCAGGCCATAGACCCGTAAAAATACGCAATCCGGTATTTGGTATATTCTACGCTACCGCAGCATTTCGCATTTCCCTTACTTTGAATGATCAACAGATTTATTTTTTTAACAGAACGGCGGTATCCGAAAAGCCTTCAGAGTAGGAAAGAACATTGTATATCAGATTTATGATCAGAGGCATCAGGCAATCACAAATCAAATTCATCTGCCGGAAGGTTAAAAACGCTGAACCGGATCAGGCGGTACATGAAATTCCGGAAAACAGTTGAAATTTCCGGCAGACGGTCCCCCTTCAATTCCCTGAACTGCTGAAACCGGAAAAGCAACTGATACGAAATACTGTACCGGTGCCATGCTCCGGACTACGGTCTGCAGGCCACAAAGAAAATCGTGCGTATCAATAAATCACCTCTTTACTAATAACCGGTAAACATTGGTACTGCAGATGCATCGCAAGATTCTAATAACATAAGTATGATGAAATCCCCTGGAAAAGCTCAGGGGATTTATTTTTATACCATAAAGCTATCCTTGCATGATCATTTTATCAATTGGCCACCGCTTTTGCTGCCGGTTGCCAGCAGCATCATTTCCGTTAGCAGAAGAATAAAATGATTTCCTGTATACCTTATGTTCTTTAACGATAGCTGCAATATAAGATCTTCATTCTATGCCATGTAAAGTGAATTAAAATATTAATAATATGTTAATTAAATTTTATTCAATCTGACCTCCATAAATACTTGAATAAATAATCAACTAACAATCAATTATTTAAAATTAAAATCAACCTATACAGCACCTTTATTTGAATTTTTAATCACATACAGTAGAAATACTTAATTTTATATTTTTTGAAGTCAGCCCTTGCGGATTATAAATATTTGCCGTTACTTTGAAGTGTCAAAAAAACACTAATGTGTGATTTATTTTGATAGGTGAAAGGCCATAAGAAGCAGTGAGTAAATTTGGATTTTATCCGTATTAATAAATGACCAATCTATATATGAGATATCAAAAATATAGAATTTATCTTTCTCTAGGTTTGTTACGAAGGCCCTGATGATGTCTGGCCATACGGATTCATTAATGATTCCTGTTGTAGGTTATGACAGCCACTGATATCCGATAAAAAAAGGCTTCCCGGAACGACGGGTCCTGCAAGGAGTAAAAATAATACTGCCCAGGCATCCGGAAAAGCATCGTACACCATAATATATCCCTTACCCGCTCGAAATAATTTAACCTAAATATTTTAACATTATGAGAAAAACAACTCTATTTTTTATCTGGAGCCTGCTCATTTCAGGTTTCGCATCTGCACAAACAAGCACCGAACAGTTTGAAACCGAATCTGTAGGCAGTACCAGTTTTACGGATAACGGTGTTATTTTTAACATCCTATCTACTGTGGCAAATTATGATATTTACGTTTTGCCCGGAGGCGGATGGAATGGAACAGCAGTAGATAACCGTTTTATAGACAATACCGGAACAGCAACCTCTCAGTATGCAAATTCATCCATGTCTATAAAGACTACTTCAAACCTGTTTAAAACCAACAGGTTCTGGGTATATCTGACTAATGCGTTCGGTGCCCTGGTAAATACAGGGACCATTACCATTACGGGAAGGCTTTCCGGAGTGACAAAGTTTACCCAGACTAAAACGACAGGCTTTGCTACTTCACTGGGAACAACAAACGGGTTCACCCTGGTTGATATGACGAATCTTAATGGTCAGAACTATTCTAACATCGTTATTGATCAACTTACGATCACCTTGGGAGGAGATTTCCGATATATGTCTTTTGATGCCTTTACCTGGGTGAAAGACAGCGGAATCGTTCTTTCTTCAAGTGATGTAAAAGTTTCAAAGAAAGAGAACGGCATCTACCCGAATCCAACCAGCGGACCGATCAGCATTAAAGCTGCCCATAGCGGTAAGTATGAGGTGTACAGTCCGGCGGGACAGCTGGTGAAAACCATTGAAGCACAGAAGGGCATTACCGAAGCAGATCTTTCGGAACTTCCCAAAGGCGTGTATACTGTAAAATCAGCTTCAGAAGTTCATAAAATTATTAAAAAGTAAAAGGTCCCGGCAGCGTTAAAAAATTCTCAGACAAATACCCGTACTGAGATTGCCGGTGAATCATAAGATTCTGATTGCATAAATGTGATGTCAATCCCCTGAAAACACTCAGGGGATTTATTTTTTCAGGGCCAGAATGTATTTATCGATATACAGCTGCTTTTCTTTTGATTTGTACTGCTGGATGTATCTCGGATGTTCCAGTACCGTCATTTGCCCGAACAGATGAGCCTCGCTGTTGATTTTTGCCAGGAAATCGGCATTCTTTTTACCCATGATGAAAATTTCGGAAGTCTCCAGATTCAGGCTGAGATGCTTTTTTAAGGACTCGATCATAAAATCCTTGACATCATTGAAAAGGGCTTTATCATCGTAATAGTTGGCATTCACCCAACCGCTTTTTGATTTCCGGACGATGGCCAGCGGAAAAGGGGAATTGATATAAACATCACTGTAAAATGCTTCGGCTCCGCCATATTCCGCAATCATATCATACACGAAAACGGACGAAACTTCGTGGGTATATGCTGAAGTCATCTTAATTCCGCAAATGCTTTCCAGCCTTTTGGTATCGGTAAAAGGAACTCCGGTAACCCCTGAGCCGTGGCGGCTGGGATTGATGCCCAAAAGAAACTTACGCCGTATGGAATTGTTGTAATATTTGCGGTAAAACTGTTGCATGACATCCAGTGTTTCCGGATTATCCAGATATGGATTCAACACCATGAAATCATCGGGAAGTTTTCCGCTGTAGTGGAGATTTTTATTGAATTCGATAACCTGCTCTGCAAAAGTTCCTTTCATATCCGAGTTTAACATTTAAAAGATCGATGTTTTCTTTTATTGTTTCTATTCAGTTCTCAAATGTCTGTATCTTGATCAAAATATGCTTCTTCTTTTAATCCTTCGATAAAAGTTTTAAAGTCTTTTGCCAGGAATGTCTTTCTATAGTCCGCTTCCTGATCCACATGCACGACTTCCGGCTCGCCACTTTTTCCGCACCTGGAATAATCCAGCAGGATCATGTCGTGTCCTGCAGAAGGACAGTCACAGACATAAATTCCATCATCCGGATAGCCCCATTCTTCAATCATGAAACGGCTGCCAAGCTCTCCGCAAAGTGCATACGTTTTTTCCCTTCCGATTCCCATGATCCCGGTAATGGCAATATGATCGTCTGCCCATGAAGTGCTTTCAGCCGTAGAAAAGCAACTCCTTTCTACCAATCCGCCATTTCGGATACGCATCAGCTCAATATAGGAAGCCGGCAGCTTATATCCCAGTTCCTGCTCTACCGAAAGAATGGTTTCATCATCCGGGAAAGGTTCAATATAATCCCTTTCCGAATAACTGCTTTCATTCCAGAAACCGGTAAAATCAAAGTCTTTGAAAAATTGTTGTTCCATAAATTAGCATTAAAAAAGGAGCCTTTCTAAAAAGACTCCTTATAAATTTATGAATTTTATTTTGCATTACACCAGTCCGAACTGCCCGAAGTGGTGGGCAAAATGTTTCTTGTGCATCAGTTCCCACATTTCCTTGTTCAGTTTTCTGAATACGAAATTCATATGTTCGGCCTGCGGATTTTCTTTGTAACAGACGGTAAAGATGGTTTTGCGGTCTCCAGTGTTTGCGTATTATCCAGATACTGATTTATCACCATGAATTATCTGGAAGCTTTCTGCTGTAGTGAAAAATTTTTATTGAATGCGATCACCTGCTCTCCAAACTTTTTATACAACGAGATAATAAAAATACTTGAGTTTAAGCATAACATCATGCATAGTAATCATTTTAAAAGTAATTTATTCCTGAATCCTATTTACAGAATCAGTCCTCCATCTTTGTATCGATGAACTCATAATTTCCAGAAACCTGCTTTATGGACATATGATCTTCTTTAAATTTTATATGTGTATTATCCAGAACTTCGTAGGTGTAAACATCCGTTTTTCCATCTACTTTGTGCAGTTCATAAAATTTACCATTTTCTACCCACCATTGACCTTTCTCCGTATATGTTGTTGCTTCTCCATTTTCTACAGCAACAAACAGCAGCAAAAATTTACCATCATCGAAGCGGTGCATGATCCAGCTTTTGTGCATTCCTGCTATCTGTTGATCATCTTCTTCTCCACTCCAGCTTCCGACCAATTTCGGATCTATCCGGTTTTTCTTGGCATCAGACTTCTGCCCGAAGCACAATGCTGAGAAAATCAATAAAGTAATTCCTAGAATTTTTTTCATTTTGTTTATTTAAAAAATATTAATACGTTCATTTCACTATTTACCGGAATTCCGACAGAGGTTGCCGTTTTCCATTTCGATTTTTTCACGAATTTTTTAAGCTTTTCCATAAAGTATCCTGAAAACTGATAATTCCGGTCATCCTGAAAAGTAATTTCAACTTCAGGCTCAGAAATACTTCCGTCCCTGTAGAGAATAAAACCGGCTTCCATGTGCGAGTAGTAATCTTTTTCTTTCCGGTAAACAAAATCTTCGGGATATTCGGTCTCCTGCCAGAAATCTTCTGCTACCAGTTTTAAGGCTTCGTTGTAATCATTCGACTTCAGGTATCTGGAATTCATATCGCATTCCTCAAAGGGAAAAATTCTGTTTTTGTTTTTATTCACATAGATAATTTCAGCCTTTTTCCGCAGGGAATCAATAAATACAGCTCCATATCTTTTAGCGATTTCCTTATTCATTTCACGGGCATAGCAATTCTGCTTTGAAGAAGGAACCATACAATAATATCCAGATTTTTTGGTTTTGATGGCATATCTGCTCAGTAAAGAATCCATTTCGGCATCGCTTCTGTACATTTCCACCATTCCAAAAATATGGGTATATGAAAGCTGATTGTTTTTAATGTCTTTCAAAGCATTTTTACTCTCAGCATCACAAAGTGAGTCCCAATATTTTTTTTCAACATCATCCATTGGTACAGAGATACCGGCGAGAGGCTCATATTCTGAACTTACGGGACTTTGTTTTGCATTACATGAAAATAATAAGACGGCGGGTATGAATAAACCAGTGAATAAACTTTTCATATTTTTCAAATCTATGATATATTAATGGAATGAAAAAATCCCTTACAACAAAAGTCGAAAGGGATTCTCATTTTTTATTTAAATCAATCCGAACTGCTCGAAGTGATGGGTAAAATGTTTCTTGTGCATCAGTTCCCACATTTCCTTGTTCAGTTTTCCGAATACGAAGTTCATGTGTTCGGCCTGCGGATTTTCTTTATAATAGATGGAAAATCTTTTCAGGTTATCCAGGAACGACTGTTTAGCGGCATCCAGGTTTTTGTGCTTCGGTTCCGGCAATGATCCATCGGCATCCAGGAATGGGGCCTGGAAATCTTTTGGCATCTTCCGGTGATTGTACAGAGAATCCTGCCATTTTTCCAGCTGTTCTTCAGGAGTGAAGCACCGATCGGCTTCCGGTTCGCCTAAACTTACCAACAATCCAAACTCCAAGTGCTCGATCATCTGCTGAGGAGACATTTTCCCCCATTGTGAAGGCGTTTTCTCCGTTAAGCCATTCAGGATTTTCTGAACATTTTTTACATTCAGGTCGATGAACGGTGATTGTTTGGCTACCAAAGTAAGAATCGTTGCTACACAAACCACTTCTTCTCTCTGGTTTACGACTTCCACAAGCCATTTCACCACGCCGGAAGGAATATTTCTTCCTTTTACGCCACGGTTAATTTTTTCTTTGGCCGTTAAATAAACGGTAATCGTATCTCCGGCATATACCGGTTTGAAGAACGAACAGTTTTCCAGCCCGTAGTTAGCAATCACCGGCCCTTTTTTTCCGGAAACGAACAACCCCGCCGCTGCGGAAAGAATGAAATACCCATGGGCAACTGTCTTGTCGAAAATAGTTCCCGTTAAACTTGTTGCATCAGTGTGCGCATAGAAATGATCCCATGAAACGTTGGAGAAATTCACGATATCGGCATCGGTTACCGTTCGTCCCGCGGTTTCCAGGGAATCCCCGATTTCCACTTCTTCAAAATACTTCCGGAACGGATGCTTGTCGGAATATTTCTTTTCGGCACCCTGCTGGTACACTTTGGTAATCGCGGTCAGGATATCCGGGGATCCCTGAATCGCGGTTTTCTGAAGGAAGAAATGAAGACCGTTCAGTCCGCCCATCTCCTCGCCTCCTCCGGCTCTTCCGGGACCGCCGTGCATCAATGTCGGAAGCGGTGAACCGTGACCGGTGCTTTCCTTGGCATTATCCCGGTTCAAAACAAAGATCCTTCCGTGCTGGGACGCCATTTTCCATGACGTTTCGGCCACAAACTGATCATCATACGAAATAATCGATCCAACCAGACTTCCTTTTCCCCTTTTTGCCAAAGCTGCCGCTTCTTCCGCATCTTTGTACGGCATCAAAGTAGAAACCGGTCCGAAAGCTTCAACGTCATGAGAGATATTCTTTTCAAAAGGCTTATCGTTAAAGAACAGTTTAGGACTCATGAATGCACCATTTTCGTAATCGGCATCCACCAGTTCGTGCTGTCCGTCGTAAATCAGTTCCGTTTCCGCTTTCAGTAAATTGACTTTTCTTAAAACTTCATCGTACTGCTGTCTGCCAACCAGGGATCCCATCTTCGTTTCCCGGCTCAACGGGTTTCCGATTTTGGTCTGGTCCAAAGCTTTTGATAAAGCCTGCTGCACATCGCCCACCAGGTTCTCAGGAACAATAATCCTTCTGATGGCCGTACATTTCTGCCCGGCTTTGGTGGTCATTTCGTTTCGGACTTCCTTGATGAACAAATCGAATTCCGGAGTGCCCGGCTTCGCTTCCAACCCTAAGATCGAACAGTTCAATGAATCCGCCTCCATATTGAAACGAACAGCATTGCCCGCCACCGACGGTAACGATTTTAATTTTCTTCCCGTGGTTGCCGAACCGGTAAACAGTACGGAATCCCCGTCCTGAACATAATCCAGGATATTTCCCGGTTCTCCGCAGACCAGCTGCACCGCTCCTTCAGGCAACAAACCGCTCTCGATCATATCCTGAAACACCGCATTGGTAAGATAAGACCCGAAAGGTGAAGGTTTCACGATAGAAGGAACACCGGCCAATAATGAAGTCGACAGTTTTTCCAGCATCCCCCAAACCGGGAAGTTATAGGCATTGATCTGCACGGAAACCCCTTCGCTCGGCGTTAAGATATGGGTTCCCAGGAAAGTTCCGTTGGCTGAAATCTTCTGTGTTTCCCCATCTACCCAGAACGGGGTGTTCGGAAGCATTCTCTTGGCCAGCCCGGAATAGGTAAAGAAAGTACCGAAACCGCCTTCGATATCTACCCACGAATCCACATGGGTAGCGCCCGTTTTGTAGGATAATTCGTAATATTTTTTCTTTCTTTCAAGAAGATAGAGCGCTACTTTTTTCAGCATTTCCCCACGGTCGTAGAACGTCATGGACGAAAGGTTTTTGTATCCAACGGTTCTTCCGTAATCCAGTGCCTGTTCAAAATTAAGCCCTTCTGTATCCGAAACGGCTACCTGCTCTCCTGTCACGGCATTAAATAAAGGAATTCCGGTTCCGGTTCCGTCGATCCATTCGCCGTGGATATAGTTCTTTAGTTTTTGCATACCATTTAATTTAACAATGTATCAATTTAACAGTTTACCAATAATTGTTACACTGATACATTTATAGATTGTTTCATTTTTACTTTTTCGGTTCCTGATAGGGAAATAGTTTCACCAGCCCTTCGTACAAACTTCTGTGCAGAATGGTGGCGTGGTTATCCGTTTCCATCATCTTATATTCTATTGTCCAGTTTTTCTTTCCCGTTTTTTTCAACACATCATACAGGTCTTCAGCATCTTTTACCATCACGGGATGTTCTCCTTTTCCGACGGAAATATAAATAAATTTCTTCGTATCCGGAATTTTAGCCAGCTGTTGGGTTGCCCCCTTCAAAAGGCTTTCATCATCCCACCATAAACTCGGGCTGATGATAAAATAATTATTGAACAGCTCCGGTTTTTTCAGTAAAATTTCTGT
>NZ_CAJYMO010000253.1 GCF_913776365.1 uncultured Chryseobacterium sp.
TACAGGCGGCCGCTTTTCTGAATGGCAATTTTTAATATACTCATTTGGATGGTTTTGGGCCTGAGCAAATAAAAACTGGTTGAATTGTAAAGGAAAATTCCCGGAATCGTCAGAAACAAAAAAACCGTCTATTTACTCAGACGGTTTTTAATTATTTTGATTTTTAACATGTAGTATCGATCAATCAATTCCGTCTTAGCAGAGATGATGATGATAATGATGTACTGTTAAAAAATTCGGTTTCATTATTGAAATTTGTACTGCAAAGATAAGAGATAATTTTCGGGTCCTGCAAATTTTTTTTACATTATTTTTCGGTAAAGACCGGTCAGCTGCCCGGCAATCGGCTCATCACTGAACTTCTGTACAAACTCGAAACCCTTTTCAGCACGCCTTTTCCGCTCGGATTCATAATCCCATAAAAACTTGATTTTCGCTTTTAAATCCTGCTCATTTCCGGGATCCACATATACGGAATCGGGCCCGCCTGCTTCCGGCAGGCAGCTGGTATTGCTGGTGACCACTACGGTTTTTGAAAACAGCGCCTCAATCACAGGAATTCCAAAACCTTCAAAGAAACTTGGATATACAAATATATCGGCCAATTTATAAAGTACGGCCAGTTCGTCCATTGAAACCCCTTCCAGGAACATAACCTGCTTTTCCATCTTGTTTTTGCGGATGAATGCCTCAACAGCTTTAAAATACTTCGTTTTTCTGCCGACAACCACCAGCGGGATCTGCGTACCCTGGATGCCTTTCACGATATTCAGGAGGTTTTTTCGCTCTTCGATTGTTCCTACATTCAGGATAAACCTTGGCGGCAGACTGAATTTTTCTTTTACAGAGACCTTGAATTCTTCAGATTGCTCTTCTTTAAACGCCTGGTGACAACCCTGGTATATGACTTCAATTTTATTTTCATGGATTTTAAGGAACCGGATGATATCCTGCTTGGTCTGTTCCGAAATGGCAATGATTCTATCCGCCGATTCCGCTGCTTTCCTGAACTTCCAGAAGTGAATCTTACGGTCGAAAAAAGAATAGTACTGCGGATACCGTACAAAAATAAGATCGTGAATCGTCACTACTTTTTTAATCGGTTTTTTATCCCATCTCAGCGGCAGTTCACCCGACAGGCCGTGGAAGATATCCGCTCCTTCCTTCTGGGCATCTTTTCCCATTTTAAACTGACGGGACATCTGTCCTTTGGAAGTTTCTACAAAACGGACATTCGGATGCCGAAGAATATCAGCACCCCGTTCCGATTTATTTTTATTTAAAAGAAGGTATTCATTTTCCGGGAAAAAGCGGGACAGTATCCTCACCAGGTCACGGGAATAGTTTCCCAACCCGGATGTATTATGGAAAAACCTTTTGGCATCGTATGCAATCCTCATGATCCGGTCTGTTTTTGAAATTCCTGAAATGTTCCGAAGGTATAATTTTTCCTTTTCAGCCAGGAAATAAAAGCATCAAATCTTCCGATCATTTCCTTTCCTGTATTTTTAACCGTAAAACCGGGCAGCCTGAAGGCTTCATCCTTTATTTCAGCAAATTCCCAGGGGTGGAAATAGACATTCAGGTAACCGTCTTTTTTCAATACGTCTGAAGCTAATTTCTGATAAAAGGCCAGCGGGAAATTATGAAAGCTGAGCCAGAACAGCGGAATCCTCAAGTGAGGGGAAACGGAAGCCGGAATCTGGGTTACCCTGCCCTCCCTGAAGCAGGTCCTGGAAACTTTCAGATTGTTGTATCTTCCGGGAAGATAGGTCGGATTGATCGAGGAGTTATAAGAGTATCCCGCATCTTCAACCGCATTTTTACTCACGGGCATCATCCGCGGCATCCTCAGGCCTGTGACCTGGGTGGAAAATAATTCTTCCAGCCGGTCTTTGGATTCCTTCAGATGCTTTTCCTGAAATTCGGAATGGAACCAGGTGTGTGAAGCCAGCTCGTGCCCTTCTTGCAGCAGTCTTTCAATGAGACTTCTGCTGTGTTCCGCAAAAACTACCGTAGAAAAGAAAGTGGCTTTTACCTGATGTTTTTTCAGCAGATCCAGAATATGTCCAAGCCCGGTCTGCGAGACGGAAATCTGTCTGTCGAAAGGGATTTCTCCCTGATATTCCAGCGGCATATCAAATTCTTCGATATCAAAACTCAATAATACCATGTTTAAAAATTTTTATTTTTGATAATATAGTTCGGCCGGTCCTTTACCTGCTTGAAGATTTTGCCCAGATAGATGCCGATGATCCCAAGGATGATCAGCTGCAGCCCACCGAAAAACACGATGGTCATAATCAGCGATGCCCAGCCGGAGATCTCCGTTCTGGCCACAAAAGAATAAATGACATAGATTCCGTAGCCGACCACAGAAAGCCCTGAAAACAGAAATCCCAGATAGGCTGCAATATAGAGCGGTTTTACGCTGAAAGCCGTAATCCCCGTAAAGGCAAAAGTGATCATCTTCTTCAGGTTGTAGCTGCTCTCTCCTGAAAGCCGTTCGCTGGCAGTAAATTCAATGCCGGCCTGCCTGAATCCCATCCAGCTGGTAAGCCCTCTCAAGAAAAGGTCGTCCTCGTTAAAATTACGCATCACTTCCACTGCACCGGCATCCATCAGCCGGAAATCCGATCCGCCGCCTTTGGTCAGGTTGACATCTGACAATTTAGACAGGATTTTATAAAAAAAATCGGATGTTTTCCTCTTGAACAATGAAATTTCCTTCGGATACTTCCTAACCGTAAAAACGATATCATAGCCTTCTTCCCATTTTCTGATCATCTGCGGTATCAGTTCGGGCGGATGCTGGAGATCGCCATCCATAGAAATGACAGCATTTCCGCGGGCCAGGTCCATCCCTGCTTTTACCGCAGGCTGGTGCCCGAAATTACGGGAAAATTCAATAAACTTCACTTCTTGATTCCTTGCGGCAAGCTCCTCCAGCTTTTCCTGTGTCCG
>NZ_CAJYMO010000254.1 GCF_913776365.1 uncultured Chryseobacterium sp.
CAGGCATTATCCTGCTGCCAATGGTATTCCTGCTGAAGGAACCGAAATTTGCTTTCGGTTTTATCGGTATTGTACTCCTGTTTTTTCTGCGGAATTATCTTCTTGCTGAGGTAAAGAATAAGAAGATCTATCATTATACCTATCGCCAGCTGTTTCCGTTCAGGGTTTTCATCTCGCCGAACCCTACCCACGGCAGTTCGGTCAACACTACTTTCGTGCACAGCAAGATTTATGTCATCGACGATGAAATCGCCTACCTGGGATCGATGAATTTTACCGCGAAAGGCATTAAGGAAAACCACGAAACCCGGATCCGGATCACAGATCCCGCAGCAGTCCGTAAAATCGCTGAAGAAGTAGAGCGGCTGTTCGAAAGTTCCGAACTCGCCGAACGCGATCTCCAGTACTGGGGAAGCCAGCTTTATACGGAGCCGATCAACTGAGGGAGCAGGAGAATCTCAATTCTTTTTGCAGGTGGAGGTACTGTCCGCTGCGTTTACCGTCTTTCTCAAGATATAAGGTAATCGCTTTTCGTAGTTCAACTGAATTATGTATTTTTTCCTTATCCTGGATGCATTAAGAAACAGAGTCGTTATAAATTTTTTAAAGAATAAGATATGAGCAGTATAAGCAATATCTAACGTAAAAGAGCGGGATAGAAATACTCAATATGAATAAAATAAATTTTAAAACAAAAAGTCTATTAGACGGAGAGGAAATTACGGGACCGGTAGCTACGGATGATAAATATATATTACTAAGCTTTTTCGTTGGACAATTCCGTTTTTTAGACGATATACAGGAAGTGATAGATGATTTGGAAAATGTAAAAAGCGGGGCAAAAACTTGGGAAGAAATTATTGCGCCTTTGGGGAATAATTGGGATATTGCTTATGGTAATGGGAATTTAGATATAGAAAACGATACCGCATATTTTTTAGCTGAAGACAAAGCGAACCAAAGCTTTAAGATGCCCCTACAGGAGCTTATCGATCTGATGAAAGACTGGAAAGTTTTTATGAGTTAAAATAACAAAAGCAGTCGGTAGTGACTGCTTTTGTTATTTTACAAAAAATGAATCATTTGTAAAAGCCTGTTCCACTTAGATAAGAAACATGATTTCCCGCAGATCATAGTGATGATGCACCTGTAAAAAATTACTGAATCTGCGGGAGTATATTTTTGAATCGTATTAAGATCTGAATGAATATAACATATAAAATGATGATTCTTAAAATACAGATAGGACTAAATACAGTAAGTAAACAGATTTTCAGATTCACCATTCACCCTTCCACACAGCTTAACGCTCTACCAGTTCTTTCACCTGCTCCCCATAGAAATCGGTTTCTGTTTTGTTTATTTTCAGCAACTCGTACCATTTCCGGAAAGCCCCGATGAAAACCACGAGCATCAGCACCATGGCGATCACAGCCAATGTTGCCAGCAGGTATTGCCCTTTCGGGATATAAATGGTGGTTACCTGGATGTAGCCTGCCCAGAATGTGATGATGGCCATGAACACGCCCGGAATGGCTGAGCAGAGTGCATATTTACCGCGGTTCAGGCGGATGAGCATCGTGGTACAGACAATCAGGCCGCAGGCCGCCAGCAGCTGGTTACTGATCCCGAAAAGCGGCCAGATGCTGCTTACATTTCCGGTGAAAACAAGGTAACCCCAGGCAAAAGTGAAGACCAGGCTGCTGATGATAATGCCGGGCATCCAGTTTTTATCGTTGAATTTAGGAATAACGGAGCCGAGCATTTCCTGTAAAAAGAAACGGCCGACTCTTGTTCCGGCATCAATGGCAGTGAGGATGAAAACAGCTTCGAACATGATGGCAAAATTATACCAGTAGGCCATTAGCTGGTCCATATAAGGGATTTTGTTGAAGATGTGGGCCATTCCCACAGCCAGTGATACTGCGCCGCCGGTTCTTCCGTGAAGGTCGATCCCGATTTTTTGCGAAAAATAATCGATGTCCACCCCATGAAGGGAAGGATGGGCGGCCAGGAACGCATCATAAGAATCTTTAGGGGTATTGATGGCAAAATAATCGCCGGGCATCAGGGTACATGCTGCAATCAGGGCCATCAAAGCCACAAAGCCTTCCACCAGCATGGCACCGTAACCTACAAACAGGATTTCCCTTTCGCGGTTCAGCATTTTAGGGGTGGTTCCGGTAGCAATTACGGCGTGGAATCCGGAGATTGCACCACAGGCAATCACAATAAAAATAAAAGGCAGCACCGGACCGCCGATTACCGGACCGCCGCCATGGATAAACTGCGTCAGTGCCGGCATCTGTATGGTAGGATGGATCACGATCACCCCGATGGCCAGCATAATGATCGTGCCGATTTTCAGATAGGTGGAGAGATAGTCCCGGGGAACCAGCAGCAACCATACCGGCAGAACCGAAGCCAGAAATCCGTATAGTGGAATGGCAATGGAGATGGTGGTAATATCCCATGAAAAAAGGCTGTTCATGGTCTCATTCTGCATAAGGCTGTGCCCGCCGATGATTCCTGCAATAAGCAATACGCCGCCCAGGATGCTGGCAAATGTTACTGAATTTTTCCTGTACCGCATGATCAGTCCCATGATAATGGCAATAGGCATGGTAATCACTACGGTGAATAATGACCAGGAAGCTTCATGCATGGCATTGATGCAGGCTAAAGATAGTCCGGCCAGTGTCAGGATCAGGATAAACAAAATGGCAAAACCGGCTACGGTGCCTGTTGTCTTACCTATTTCTTTGGAAGCAATAGTGGCGAGACTTTGTCCTTTGTGGCGCACCGAAGCAAATAAAACCACCATATCATGCACGCCGCCGCCCAGTACACAACCGATCAGGATCCACAAAGCACCGGGAAGATATCCGAACTGGGCAGCCAGAACCGGCCCTACCAGAGGTCCTGCTGCGGCAATCGCAGCGAAATGGTGACCGAAAAGTACATTTTTGTTTGTCGCTACATAATCCTTGCCATCGGCAAATTCTACGGCGGGTGTGGTATTGCCGTCATTCAGTTTCAGGACTTTATTGGCCATAAAGATACCATAGAACCGGTATGCAATGGCAAAAATAAGTACAGAAACGAAAACAATGGTTAAAGCGTTAATGTTATTTAATGAATCCATATCGTACAGTTTTTTTATAAGTGAAAAATTAAATTTTTGAGCGGATTTATTTTGAATATTGTAAATAATCGCCAAGTTAATTATTTTAACGTATAAAATACCGTAATGTATATCAATTTAGCAAAATAACGCTTTTTTAATTGTAATGGATTGATATGTAAACTATTATAAACTAAAGGGTGTATTTAGTTAATCACCGCATTTATTTTTTGCCAGAGCACGTCATCAAAATCAGAAAGTGCTAGGTTCACATTATCTGCCGCGTCACCCATCCGGATGACCACGAGCTTTTTGCCCGGAACCACGTAGATTTTCTGATCATTTTTTCCGAGTGCACAGAACATATCATCCGGTGCATTGGGAATCAATTTTCCGTTGAACTGAATTTGAGTCTGTGGCATATGATAGCTCGTTTTTCCGTTCAGCCACCACAGATAACCGTATGCAAGATTAATATTCTGGGAAGTACTGACGGCATTTTGAAAGTAGGCTGAATTGATGATGGACGTTCCGTTCCAGCTGCCATTGTTTAAAGCCATCAGTCCGAAACGGGCCATACTTCTTGTATTGCTCCAGTAAACGCTGTTGTTTCCATTCTGTATCCAGTTTCCTGTCATCCCGATCTTATCCCTTAACCTGGTATTGAAATATTGAGCCCAGGTCTGGCCGGTTGCTGCTGCCACTACATCCTGAAGCTTTACATACACATTGTGATAGGCCCACCGGGTACCGGCGTCGGCTTTGTACTTTAAATTAGCCGGACTTACATCATCGCCCAGGCTATCGTCCAGTCCTGAAGTCATTGTTAAAAGATTGCGGCAGGTAATCAGATTTTCTTTAGCCGGAGGTTCGCTGGTCCACCCGGTTCCGATATAGGCGGAAACCTTATTATTGATATTTAAAAAACCTTCCTGCTCAGCAATTCCGGTGACTGTGGAAGTAAGGGTTTTTCCTGCGCTTGCCCAGTACCATGGCGTGGAAGAAGTGTGACCTGAAAAATAATTTTCCATCACAATTCTCCCATTCTGAAGGATCATAAAGCTTTTGGAATGTTTGGTCTCAAGATAGTTCAGCAGGTCCTGCACTCTATCCTGATGCCATCCCAGAGAGGATAAAGGCTTTGTTTCCCAGTCATTGTTTCCCGATGGCGGAAAGTACATGGTTCCGGAAGATAAAGGCATCTCATTTGTCTCAGCAGGTGCTCCGGAATCTCCGGAACTGCATCCGTAAATTACTGTACAGAGCACAGTACAAAACAGTAGAATTTTTATATTCATAATACATTAGTTTGAATGATGTATTTTGGATCATAAAAATACGTTTTGGTTAAACAAAAATAGTGCTCAGGGCTAATTTTAATGAGAAATAAAAAAATCCGGAAATTATTTCTTATGATTTTCGATAAAACGAACCATTTCATCGGTAAGCTGATCCAGGTAGGCCTTATCCGTAGTTCCGAAACCATGGATTCCGTCTTTTACTACCACCAGCTGTGTTTCAATATTATTTTTTTTTAGTCTCCGGGCCAGTTTTTTAGAGTGTTTCAGAGGCGCTACCTTATCCTTGTTACCATGGAGTATAAAGGTCGGAATTCCGGTTTCAGTATCATTAATGGGGGAAACGGTTTCCAGATAATCGACGGCTTTTCTTTTTTCGCTGTTAATATCGTATCCGGAAATTCCGAAAACCAGTTTTTTCCTTATTTCCACAATCGGCTTGAAAAACAGGCCGACAATAGAAACAGGAACTTTACCCAGTCTCGTGTGCAGAAGCTTGTTCAGATCCGTAGGCCCGAAATTGTCCACCACATAATTTACTTTAGCGGAATAGGAAGACAGTTCAGGGCTTCCCACATATTCATTGTCCGGCGTATACGCTGCCAGCAGGGAGAGATGCGCACCTGACGAGGCTCCGAAAAAACCGATATTATCAGGATCTAAATGGTATTGGTCCGCATTTTTCCTGACCCAGCGTACCGCGTCTTTGGTGTCTTCTGCAGGCTGTGGGAAATGCACCGTTTCACTCACCAGCGTATAATCTATGCTGATGACGGCATAGTTTTTCTCCACAAGCTTTAAAATGAAGCTTTCAATATAATTATTGGCTCTTATACCTTTATCACCTTTTACCCACGCACCGCCATGAACATAGATGACCACCGGAAGTTTATCCGCGGACTTGTTTTTCGGCCGGTAAATATCCAGAGAAACCGGTTTTCCAAGGGCATTGTTTTTATAGACGATATTCTCGGTAATTGCGGTCCGTTCAGGGAGCAGCGTACTGGGAGGGAGATGTTTTTCAAGCAGTTCCTGGGAAAATCCTGAAGTAAATGCAGTAAAAAGAAAAATAAAAAACAGGTTTAGAGAAAACCTGTATATCATAGTTTGATGAAGCTGTTTCATAAATGCAAATGCCGGTATGTAGGTTTGTACCACAAAAAGCTTATCAAAAGTCTTACCAACGGATAAATATACTCCGGAGAAACCTTTTTACGGTTTACAGAACCAGTTCTCTGAATAAAGTACCGAATGTTTTCTCAAGGTCCCTGGATTTCCCGGGATGCGGTCTGGACGTCTGTACAGAAGCACTTCTTACAGCCGTAAGCCAGCGGAACCGGTCAGGGATATCGAGCAGGGCAATAGGCCCGCCGTCTCTTTTCCCTTCCGCAACTTTTTTAAAACTTTCCAGATTGGTCATGACAGCGCCGTAATCCAGCTTGCTGTGCATCAGCCGGAATTTATCAGGACAAAGATGAAATTCCACTTTGATAAATTTCTCTTTTTTGGAAAACATCACAAGTCCGATGTTGAAAAACTCTTCTCTTTCTACCTTCGGCACCAGGCGGATTACTGCGTATTCGTAAATTTTATCCTCTTGCATTTTTGGCTTCATTTAAAAAGATTTCAGAATGTTCCAGTCTTGTTTTCAGGAAGTTGAAGTAAATGTCACGGATCTCATCGGGGGTTTCATCAGCATCTTTCCATTGCAGCCAGTCCTGCGGAATCAGATCAACGATTTTCCGGAAAGTGCTTTCATTCAGTACCTCTTTGGCAAACCGGTCGGCTTCGTCAAGCCGTGAAGCCTGAGGCAGCAGGACATGATCTTTCACATATCTGAAAGGGGTTTTAGCCGCCGTGTCGAAATTCTGCCACGAATGGTGGAAATAAAAAGAAGCACCGTTGTCAATGATCCACAGTTCTTTATTCCACATCAGCATATTGGTGTTTTTAAAAGTACGGTCGATATTCGTGATAAAGGCGTCGAGCCAGACAATACGGGAAGCCAGCTCAGGATCGACGGTGATGCCCGGATCATAGGTAATAGAGCCGGAAAGGTAATGCAGGCCCAGGTTCAGTCCTTCCGAATTCTTCAGGAGATCCTGGATTTCCTCGTCGGCTTCCGTCCTTCCGAAGTCCACATCCAGGTGGGCAAAAACCAGTTCCGGAATCTTCAGTCCCAGCGCTTCCGTAATTTTCCCGCCCAATAATTCGGAGATCAGCATTTTCACGCCGTGGCCCGCGCCGCGGAATTTGAGCACATATTTAAATTCATCGTCAGCTTCTGCCAGGGCAGGCAGCGATCCTCCCTCCCGCAACGGCAGAATGTAACGCATTACCGTTACCGTTCTTAAATCCAGCATACAGCAAAAATAAGGTTTTCCTTTGTGTTTTATTCTATTTTTAATATTTTTAAGAGGGATTTGGGCCTTTATGCGGAGATGTGACGAAAGGATGACAGAGGTATCGGGTATAAAGGCACCGTAAAAACAGATATTGAATAAAAGAAACGGAATAAAAAAATAGAGTATGGGAATGATAAAAAAGCAGAATATCATAATTTCAAATCCGGAAACCCGGGACTTCCTGGCGGATGCATTTTATCCTGAAGAAGGCAGACAGCTTCCGCTGGCCATCTTTGTGCACGGCTATAAAGGGTATAAAGACTGGGGCGCGTGGAACCTTATGGCAGAAAAATTTGCGGAAGCAGGGTTTTTCTTTGTCAAATTTAATTTTTCCCACAACGGAACTACGGTTACCGATCCGCTGCATTTCGGCGATCTCGAAGCTTTTGGAAATAACAATTACGCTAAAGAACTTTCCGATCTGGGAGCCGTCATTGATTATTTCGCAGGAAACGATAGGATTGATACCGATAAAATCATCCTGATCGGCCACAGCAGGGGCGGCGGGATTTCCATTGTCAAAACCCATGAAGATGAAAGGATCCACGGATTGGTTACGCTGGCCAGTGTTGATACATTGGACCGTTTTCCTAAAGGGGAAGCTTTTGAAAAATGGAAGGAAGAAGGGGTGTACTTTGTTGTAAACGGAAGAACAAAGCAGGAAATGCCGCACTACTACCAGTTTTATGAAGATTACGAAAGAGATAAGCACCGCTTTGATGTGGAAAGGGCTACTGAAATGGCAAAAGCCCACTTCCTGATCGTCCATGGTACCGGGGATGAAAGCGTACCGGTGAAAAATGCCGAACACCTCCATCTGCTGCACCCGAATTCGGAACTGTTTTTAGTGGAAGGCGCAGATCATACTTTCGGTGCCAGGGAACCGTGGGAGTATCCTGAACTCCCCGAAAAGCTGGCTGAAGTAACGGGAAAATGCATCGGTTTCTTACAGGAAAAAATGCAGTAATACATCAATGGTTATCTACTACAGAATTTAAGTAAAGCGTATCGAAAAAATTCATATCTTGGTGAAAAATTATACTTAACTAAAATCCAGATTATTATGAAATCATTACACCAAGCTCAGAAACTAAACCGGGACGCTCAGAAAAACATTATGGGACAGGGACCTTCCTCGTGTCCGCCAACAGGATGCCACCTGTATTCCGTGAAAGACGGAAACGACCGGTGCTTCGTGCTGCCATGCCACACTGTTTACGGAGTGGTAAAACTGGTAAACGGCGCTTATCAGTGCTGTTTCTAAATAAAAAAAAGGCTGTATCAGCATCTGAAACAGCCTTTTTTTTATTTTCGTCTTTTATGTAATCTTCCCGGATCTTTTGGGTTAATAGGTGATTACCGCATTTTTTTTCACTGATTTTAAAAGGCTCATGAAGTTTTTCATGGTCATCATTTCCGTGCCGGGTGTAAAGATGGTGGCTTTCTGGCCTTTATCAACAGAAACTTCCGAATAGGATTTCAGCGAATAGATCTTTTTCAAGGTTTTAATATCATAGACTTCCATCATGGCAAAAGTCTCATTTTTCTGATATTCGTACTGTGTGCCTAGAGCACCGTCCAATCCGTTCCGGACTTTAAAAGTGGATATATTGACGAGATAATCAAAATCAGTATCTGTTTTGAGGGCTTCCAGGGCTTCCAGGTCTTCAGTCTGCGGATCTGCGGGAATAGTACCCTTTATGATATCTCCCTGTTTTACTGTTTCTATAGGGTAAGCCTTGTTATGACTCAGGTTCTGAAAAAGCTCCAGGGTTTTCAGCGCCATCATTTCTCTGTGATGAGAATCGGCAGTGGTTCTGATGGTGTTGATCAGCCATTTTTTATCACCGGAAAACACCAGCGATTTGCTGTAGATGCCATAATCCTTGTGCACCGGATAATAGCATGACTGCAGAAAAACCAGTAAAAAAAGACATAAAACAAATTTTTTCATACCGTCGTTATTGGATCAATAGGCTCCATGCCTCACCAATTTTATTTTCCAGCAATAATTCCTGAGCTTGGCGATGGATATTTTCGTCAGAATGATAATCTCCTTCAGGCAGCACTTCCACATTAGCCAGCATTCCAAGATCATTTCCGGTAAAAATCCGGCTGTATCTGATCGCTTCCGGCAATTGATCAAAGCCAATTCCTTTGGTAACCAATGGTTTAGGAACTTCGAACAGATTGTTTTCATTGTTTCTTGCGTACCAGTTGCTTCCCAAACGGGCCACCATATCCAGCTTTGCCTGATCAAGATTTCCATTCTCATCCAGGTATTCTTCCCGGATATGGATTTTCTGCACTTCACAGATCACCAGGTTTCCGGCACCGCCCTGATCGCCCAAAGATTTTACCTCTAAAACTTTACATTCAAAGTTCACCGGGCATTCTTCTATCAGCTTAGGCTTTACGAGATCGGCATCTTTCATGGTAAGGCCGGATTTAATGAATTCGTTGACGCCGTTACCGTATTCCGTGGAAGCCAGCGAAATCTGTTGTACGATTGGGAAATTTACGGTTCCGATCACCACTTCCGGAACTTCCAGCACATTCTCAAGGGTGTGTTTGGTGGTATTGTCCCGCACCCTTCTGGATGGGGAAAAAATCAGTACCGGCGGCACCGTACTGAACATATTGAAAAAGCTAAACGGCGATAAATTGCTGTTTCCGTCTTGATCAACCGTTGAAGCCAGCGCAATCGGCCGTGGCGAAATAGCCGTTTGCATGACCGTTTGTAACTGTACGGAAGATATTTCTGATGGGATGAGTGTTTTCATTGTTATATTAATTCTTTTAACACATGAGTCACATTAGGTTTTAGATTTTATATCTTGAAAATATTTCAGAACACATAAGATCGAAAATCAAAGATTTTCATTTATTCGAGTGCTTCGAAAATTTTGCTTACAAATGTCTCTGTCCCTTCATTATAAAGATTATAAACATTAAAGTTTATCAATATCGACTTTGGGACTTTCAAGAGATTCATATAATTAATGACCTGTGCTTTGTGAATCTTATTCATTTCTGCAACAGATTTTATTTCCAGAACAATAGCATTTTCGATTAAAAAATCACATTTTACTGTACAGTCAATCTTTACATCTTTATAAATGAGAGGAATCTCAAGTTCACTTTCATACTTTATACCTAATACCTCAAATTCTCTTTCCAGACATTTATGGTAGGCATATTCATAAAGACCGGGACCTGCAATTTTATGAACCTCTATACAAGCACCGATTATCTTATAGGTAAGTTCATTAACATACTTTTTTGTAAGATTCTCCATCTGTTTGTGTTTAAAAATGAAAATCTTTGATTTTCAATCTAATGTGTTCTTTTTCTAACGTCTTTAAAATAAAATCCCTTTGTGACTTATGTGTTTAATATGTTCAACCTTCAAATTATTTGGTTGGGATGATTTTACCGGAAACTTCACCGAAGCCCACTCTTATCCCGTCTTTTTCAGCCCAGGCTTTCATGGTAACGGTATCATTATCATTGATGAATTTCCTTTCTTCCCCGTTGCTCAGCTGGATCGGGTTCTGGCCTCTCCAAGTAAGTTCAAGCATGGAACCGAAGGATTTAGGATCGCTTCCGGAAATGGTTCCGCTGGCATACATATCACCGACTTCCAGATTGCAGCCGTTTACCGTATGGTGGGCCAGCTGCTGGGTCATGTTCCAGTACATGTGTTTGTAGTTGCTTTCGGAGATCAGGTTGTGCTCACCGTTTTCAGGCTGGATATACACTTCAAGGTTGATGTCATAATTTTTATCGCCATCGAATTTCAGGTAGTCCAGTACTTCAGGATCCTGTTTTGGGGAAGCGGTTCTGAAAGGTTCCAGTGCTTCCAGGGTAACCACCCACGGAGAAACCGAAGAACCGAAATTTTTAGCCAGAAATGGTCCGAGCGGAACATATTCCCAAGACTGGATGTCCCTTGCAGACCAGTCATTGAAAATCACCATTCCGAAGATGGCATCTTCTGCCTCTTTGGTGGAAATGCTTTCTCCCATTTCGGTATTTTTATTGATGATGAAGGCCATCTCCAGCTCGAAATCCAATTGTTTGCAAGGCCCGAACACCGGCTGATCGGCATCGGCAGGCTTCATCTGGCCTTTCGGACGGTTGATTTCCGTTCCGGATACCACGATAGAAGAGGCTCTTCCATGATATCCCACCGGAAGATGTTTCCAGTTTGGCAATAAAGCGTTGGCCGGATCCCTGAACATTTTTCCTACATTGGTGGCGTGTTCGATGCTGCTGTAAAAATCCGTGTAATTCGGTATGTGTACCGGCATCATCATTTTAACCTGGTCCAAGTCGTAGAAAGCTTCTTCGATGGTCTTTTCATCTTTCGACAAAATGGAGCCTTCCTGAAGAAGTTCCTGAATTCTGGTCCGTACCGCGTTAGTTACAGGTTTTCCCAGTTCGATAAATTCATTTAAAGTATAAGCTTCAAAGATATTATCCTCAAGACCTTCGATGTCTTCAAAATAAGCCAGGTCGTATAAAGTGGCCAGGTCGATTACCTGATCCCCGATTCTTGTACAGCAGGCGATAAATTCTTTGTTAAACACGGCTACCCCGAAAGGAATGTTGTGTATGGAAAAATCTGAATCTGCTGTGTATTCTACAAATGATTTCATAAGCTTATAATTTTAATTTGGATTACGGTCGTAGTATATAATTTCACAATGAACACAAAATACACAATTTCTGCCGGATGTACAGGTTGTTCCTTATGGTTTGTGAAATATTTAAGACCCTTAAGTTTTCTTTAAGTATGCGGGACAGAAGCCTGAAAATTTCTTCCGTACATCGCAGGAACTGAAAGCGGCTGTTATTTTTTAGATTTTATTTTTGAGAAAGATTCTTCATCGATCCAGCGGTCGCGGGTATTGATGTCGATCAGGTACAGGATGTTGTCCTGCCGGGTCAGGAGCAGGGTTTTGGCTACGGGAACCGGAACCTTTTTATTTTCCAGCATATCGGCCCTCAATGAAATGATGTTTTTCCGGCTTCTTACGATATCGCCGGAGAAGACGTTGGATGTGCTCTGTCCGGTAGATTTATCATCAAAAACTTCCACATAGGTAACCTTATTTCCTTTGATTACGATAAAATCCCGTTCGGTATGGTCGGCCTCATCTTTTACGAAAACAAACTTTTTGTTGTCGATATTTACGGCTTCCAGATTCTGGTTGATGCCTTTTCTTTCTTCAAGTCGCCGGATAATACCGTCCAGGGAGCTGTATTGGGCTTTTATGCCGGCTGTAGCTGTCATCAAAGCAATCCCTATGAAAAATTTTCTCATATGTGTAGGTCTGTATAAAAAAGTTTTGCCAGGACTGTTCATCCTGACAAAACGGTATATGATTGTTAAAAATTAAAGATTTCCTCTTTTCTCCTGTTCTCTTTCAAGGGCTTCAAATAATGCTTTGAAGTTTCCTGCGCCGAAACTCTGTGCTCCGTGTCTTTCGATGATTTCGAAGAACAGGGTAGGGCGGTCTTCTACCGGCTTCGTGAAAATCTGTAAAAGGTATCCTTCTTCATCGTGGTCGATCAGGATTCCAAGGTCCTGCAGTTTTTTAAGATCTTCATCAATGTGTCCCACTCTTTCAGGAACCATGTCGTAATACGCTTCCGGTGGAGCAGAAAGGAACTCAACGCCCCGTTTTTTCAGTTCGGTTACGGTGTGGATGATGTCTTTTGTGGCTACGGCAATATGTTGTACCCCTTCACCTTCATAAAAATCAAGGTATTCTTCCACCTGAGATTTCTTCTTTCCTTCAGCAGGCTCGTTGATCGGGAATTTGGCATATCCGTTTCCGTTGGACATTACTTTAGACATTAAAGCCGAATATTCGGTATTGATCTGCTTGTCATCGAAAGAAAGGATGTTTACGAATCCCATTACTTTCTCGTACCATTCAACGGTAGGAACCATTCTGTCCCAATCTACGTTTCCTACACAGTGGTCAACATATAAAAGTCCGGCTTCTTCTGGATTGTAAGCACTTTCCCACTTTTCATAACCCGGCATGAAAGCACCGTTGTAGTTCTTTCTTTCCACAAACATGTGTATGGTTTCTCCGTAGGTATAGATTCCGGACATTCTTACTTCACCATGCTCGTCGGTAAGGGTAACAGGCTCAAGATAAGGTTTTCCGCCTCTTTTGGTGGTTTCTTCAAAAGCTGAATAAGCATCGTCTACCCAAAGGGCCAGAATTTTTACTCCGTCACCGTGTTTTTTTACGTGCTCATTGATTGGGGAATCCGATTTTAATCCGGTCGTAAGAACCAGCCTGATTTTTCCCTGCTGAAGAACATATGAAGCACGGTCTCTCACGCCTGTCTCAGGTCCTGCATACGCTACAGACTGAAACCCGAAAGCGGTCTTGTAGTAATGCGCGGCCTGCTTGGCATTCCCTACATAAAACTCAATATAATCGGTACCGTTGATCGGCAAAAAATTCTCTGCCTGAGCAATCTTTTCGGCAA
>NZ_CAJYMO010000255.1 GCF_913776365.1 uncultured Chryseobacterium sp.
TACAGGACAACAACCAGTATTTCTGGCTGGTGCTGCTGGTTATCGGTGTCGGGATCTTTATTACGGTACTCAGTACGGTAGTGGCCACCTGGAGGTTCCTGAGATCAAACGTTGACGACTTATATTATTCTTAACATGAGCAAAAAAACAAATAAATTTTCCGCCGACAGCTTCGGAAAGGAAACAGCTGAAGCCCCGGAAGAAAATACGTTCTATTTCGGGAAACAGAACTTCAAATGGATGCTGATCGGGTTTATCTGCATCGTGGCCGGCTTTCTCCTGATGATGGGCCCTGATGCCAACACGGTAGACGGAAAATTCAATCCGGATGCTTGGAACGAAGGCATTTTCTCCATCCGCAGGATCAGGATTGCCCCGCTGTTGGTGGTGATCGGGTTTGCAATCGAAGTCTACGCGATCCTGAAAAGAAAATAAAAATAAACTTTTATTGAAAGGATTAAGAAATTGAGAAATTCAGACCGCAGGGTCTGGAGCCCTTGATTTCTTAATCTTTTAATTTTTAAATAAATTATGGATGTATTCAAAGCAATCATTATTGCTATTGTCGAAGGCTTAACGGAATATCTTCCGATTTCTTCAACAGCCCACATGGGTTTCACAGCCAATTTAATGGGGCTGGAAGAAACCGAATTCCTGAAAATGTTTCAGGTTTCCATCCAGTTCGGTGCCATCCTTTCCGTGGTGGTTGCGTACTGGAAGAAATTTTTTGACCTGAATAACCTGCAGTTTTATTTCAAACTGGCTTTTGCGGTGATCCCGGCGTTGGTACTGGGATATCTGTTCGATGACAAAATTGAAGCGGTCTTAGGAAACCAGGTGGCCATTTCTGCGGTACTGGTGCTGGGAGGAGTGGTGTTGCTGTTCGCTGACCGATGGTTTAAAAATCCGAAGATAGAAGATGAAAAAGGAATTACCATTAAAAAGGCAGTCACCATCGGATTCTGGCAGTGCCTGGCGATGATGCCGGGAACCAGCCGGAGCGCGGCCTCCATTATCGGGGGAATGACCCAGGGGCTGACAAGAAAAGCAGCAGCGGAGTTTTCTTTCTTCCTGGCGGTCCCTACGATGCTTGCCGTAACGGTATATTCCGTCTTTGTAAAAACGTGGGGCAAAGAAACCCCGAATCCGCAGAAAGGCTATGAAATGATCATGGAATCCCAGGACCATCTGATGGTCTTCATCATTGGAAATGTCGTGGCTTTCGTCGTAGCCCTGATTGCCATCAAAGCTTTCATCGGGGTACTCAATAAATACGGGTTCAGGCCCTGGGGCTGGTACCGTATTTTTGTTGGGATTGCTTTACTGATTTATTTTTACTGGTTCAGATAAAGGGGCCGGAAAGACAAGATCAGTCTTGTTTTTATTTTTTGGGCAGCTGATCCGCCTTCCGCTCCCGCTTTTTTACCGCCGCTTTGCGCCGGTAAAAAGAGCTCCGCTCAAGTCGGGCTGCGGATGATACACCCCATCAATAATAAAAGAAACAGAAACAATGAAACTGCATATTTTCGGAGCTTCAGGAAGCGGAGTAACCACGCTGGGGCACTCACTGGGACAAAAGCTCGGCACTGCCTATTTTGACAGCGATGACTATTTCTGGCTGAAATCGGAGCCGCCCTTCACCATGAAACGGGATCCGGAGGAAAGAAACCGGATGCTCAGCAGGGATCTGGATACCACAGGACACTGGATCCTCGGAGGTTCTGTCTTCCGTTGGGGAGACGGGTTGCTGCCTGATTTCGATCTTGTGGTGTTCCTCTATCTTCCGCCTGCAGCAAGAATGGAGAGATTGAAGAAACGGGAATGGGAAAGGTATGGGGATCTTATTTTTACCGATGAACAGAGAGCGGCGCAGCATCAGCAATTCATAGACTGGGCGGCCGGCTATGATCACGCTACCGGACTTACAGGCCGGAATCTCCAGGCGCATAACGACTGGCTTAAACAGATACAGAGCCCTGTACTCAGAATAGAAGGCACACAGACGGTGCAGGAAAGAGAACAGTTGATTATGCATAAAATGAACGAATTGAAAATTCTGGTTCCGTAAAAATTGACATCATAAGAAAAAAAGGCATGATCCTGTCAGGCTGATGTATACTTCAGCCGGTCGCAATGTCTTATAAAATATAACTTAAACTGAAATCATCACCGATTTGATGACTTGAAAATGACTGCAGAAGACTTACAATCAGGACATATTTTCCTACTCGACAAACCGTTGGACTGGACGTCCTTTCAGGCGGTCAACAAAATGAAGTACAAGCTCAGAAGAGAGTTTGACCTGCCTAAGAAGTTTAAAATAGGACACGCCGGCACACTGGATCCAAGGGCAACAGGGCTTCTTATTGTCTGCTGCGGGAAATTCACCAAAAAGATCCCTGAGATTCAGGATGCCCCGAAAGAGTACCGGACCGAAATAAAAATAGGCGCACAGACCGAATCCTACGATACGGAAAAGCCGGAAATTCTTCACCGGGATATTTCGCAGATTACCGGAGAACATATTACAGCATCTCTGGAAAAATTTATAGGTGAAATAGACCAGACCCCACCAGTATTTTCGGCCATTAAAATCGACGGAAAAAGAGCTTACGACCTGGCAAGAGCAGGAACTGAAGTAGAAATGAAATCCCGGAAAACCACCATCCTTTATATCCGTGAGGTTACAATCGATCTTCCGTTCGTCAGTTTTACTGTAGGCTGTTCTAAAGGGACTTACATTCGGAGCCTGGCGCATGACATCGGGCAGGACCTGGGAGTGGGGGCCTACCTTACCCAGCTGAGAAGAACGAAAATAGGAGAGTACCATATTGAGGATGCCACCCCGGAATTTCTGGAAAATGACTTCCGGTTCGGAAGCTGATTGTTTTCAGAACGGCTGCTGGCTGAAATTCTGTTTTTCTTACTAAATTTGCAGCAGCACAAGAGAAAAAGGTAAGATCGCCGGCATTTTAACATCATCCGGTGCAGCTGAAAATGCCGGAGTAGCCCGATCAGAGGAGCCTGACTGTTATATCAGCTTAATCAAAAACGGTTGCAGGCACCGTACTCACAGAATCAGTGGGAAATCGAAGGGAAGTTTCAGACTTTTCAGGAAGAAGCAAACAACCGTATCAATTTTTCAGTAATAAAATACTACCGGTAACGGGAAAGACAAATGGAAAAGACACGTATCAACAAATATTTATCCGAGGCAGGATACTGTTCCCGCCGGGCAGCCGATAAGCTCCTGGAAGAAGGAAGAATTACCATTAACGGACAAATTCCCGAGCTGGGAACCAAGGTTTCCGATGAAGACGTTATAGAAGTAGACGGAAAGCCGATCCGTGAGACGGAGGAAGACCATGTATACATCGCTTTCAACAAGCCGGTAGGAATCGTATGCACTACCGATACCAAACGTGAACAGAACAACATCATCGATTATATCAACCATCCTAAGAGGATTTTCCCGATCGGAAGACTGGATAAACCCAGTGAAGGGCTGATTCTTTTGACCAGCGACGGTGATATCGTCAATAAAATCCTGCGTTCCCGGAACAATCACGGGAAAGAATACATTGTACGGGTAGACAAACCCATTACCCCGAAATTCCTGGAGAAAATGCGCAACGGAGTACCGATCCTCGACACGGTGACCAAGAAATGCGAAGTGGAGAAAATTGATGAGATGAATTTCAGAATCGTACTGACGCAGGGCCTGAATCGCCAGATCCGCCGCATGTGCGAGTACCTGGGCTATGAAGTGAAGAAGCTGAAAAGGATCCGGGTGCTGAACATCAAACTGGATCTTCCCATCGGAAAGTGGCGGGACCTGACCCCGGAAGAACTGGAAACCCTGCAGCAATCGGTACAGGATTCAAGCAAAACTTTCGACTGACGGGAAAAATGACCTGGCATAAGTATACCGCCGGTATGGTCTGCTGCAACAGATGCCGCCGGACAAGGCCGGTTTTTTAAGATATTAATCTGCCGTTATCCGGTTACCAGGTATGCGTGACATCCTGAAATAAAGCCCCGTATGGCCTGGGTCCCGACAGGATGAAGATCATTTCAGGTACAGTTTCATTCTCGCCTCATATTCCGGTTTCAGTTTCAGCAGCTTCCAGATTTTACGTTCGTCTTTTTCGCTGAGCCGGTAAAATATGATTTTGTCAGCAGAATATTTAAAATACGGATGGTTTCTGAGCCATTCTTCCGGTGCATCGGATAAATTGTATCTGGGCACACCGGCAGTAGTGAGCGGTGCAGCAGTCAGCAGTTTCTTTACCTTTTCAGTGTCGATGTTATAGGTAGTCAGGATCTGGTCTTTCGTCATGAAGCCGCCCAGTTTTCTTCTGAAACCTATGATGGAGCCTGCACTTTTTTCATCAAGCCCGAATTCCACGAGCTGTCTGAAAGTAATGGTATTGAGGTCGGTTTTTGAAAAATCGGTTTCCTGCTGTTTCCCTGCTGCCTGTTTTGTATCGGGGACAGTTCCGGGCGGAGCCAGCCGGATGTACGGTTTCATCTCCTCAAACTTTTCCGGCGAAACCACAAAGCATCGTTGGAGGTCTTCAGCTGCTCTGAAGCGGCCTCCCAGGTTCCGGTCGCGGTAATGGATAATGATTCCGGCCTGTTTTTCGGAAAAACCCAAGGCTTTCCAGCCTTCAGCGTCCAATGCATTCGGATCGAAAGGGCGGTAACCGGTTTTTTTCTTCCCTGATGCCTGGCTTCCTGCATACCGGCGGAAATCTTCAGGTGTTTTTTCCGGCAGCAGCAGGTATGGACTCAGTTTGCGGAAGTTTTCTCTACTGATGATAAAACACTCCCGGAACTTTTCCTTGCTCACAAAGCTTCCGCCCAGGTAATCCTTATACTTCAGGATGGCCAGAGCCTGTTTTTCACTGAAGCCCATTTCTTCCCAGTCTTCTGCAGTCATCCGGTCAGGATTAAATTTCACGGAAACGGAAACGGTATTTTTCTTTCCCGCCGTAAATTGTGGTGTCCCGGCTTCCCCGGCAGTTTCCGGAAGAAGGATGTATTTTTCCAGTTCTCTGAATTTCTCTTCTGAAACGGCAAAACATTTTTTAAACTGTTGCTTTGAAACAAAGGTCCCGCCGACCACCTTTTTGTAATTGAGAATTGTAGCAGCCTGTTTTCCGGTGAATCCCAGGAGCTGCCATTGGCGGGCATCAAGATCATTGGGGTCAAATTCGGTAAGAGGTGCGGAATAGGAAGATGGCGTTGGAGATGCCAGGAACCGGACATCGGAAAAGTCTTCCTTCCCGGAACCGGTATATCTCTCAAAGGCCAGCAGAGCAAGGATAAGGACGCCCATGAACGCCAGCTGTCGGTAGTATATTTTTTTCATCGCAGTAAACTTACTTATTATACTGCGCTTTTGCAATATGCCTGCTGCAATTGCATCATGCATGTCTTCCTATTGACTGAAACAGATTAAAAAAATAAAGTGTTATGGTTAAAATGATTAAAAAACCAATTAATCCTGATCCTTTTCCGTCAGCGAATCCTTCAGCTTCAGCAGTTCGGCTTTCACAAATTCCAGCCGGTCGATCAGGGTAATCGTTTCGGAAATCCTGCTGTTGGTGGTGAGGGCTACTTTGGCTCCGTCCAGGGTGTAGCCTTTTTCTTTCACCAGGTGATAGATCATCTGCAGGTTCCTGATGTCTTCAGGTGTGAAATAGCGGTTGCCCTTTTTGTTTTTTTTGGGTTTGATGATAGGGAATTCCTGTTCCCAATACCGGATCAGTGAAGTGTTTACATCAAAAGCCTTGGCTACTTCTCCTATGGAATAATACAGTTTATCAGGTAAATTTATCTTCATGATCGGAATCCTAAGGCTCAAAGATAAATAATTTTTTAAATTTCATCAAAAATGGAAGCAGCAATAACGGGGACTTATTTTGCCGTTCAAGCGATAAAAGCCGTCCCGGTCTCCGGGAAAATCGGTTGGTTTTCATTATTTTTGGTTAAAATAAAATCCTGATGAATTCTATCTCTGTCCTTCACATCGATCTCTTCCAGCAGGGTAGGAATATTCCGGATTTTTACTTCAGTACGATGCGGAATCACCTGGCCACGAGCCACCGGCATATCGAAAAAGCGCACCGCCATGACTTTTACGCCACCATCCTTTTTACCGGCGGAAGCGGGACTCACGAAATCGATTTCCTGAAATACGAGGTTTCGGCAGGAAGCTTATTCTTTATGTCCCCGGGACAGGTTCACAGTTGGGAACTTTCAGAAGATATCGAAGGCTATATTTTCTTTTGTTCGCAGGATTTTTATGAAATGCATTATGTCAATCAGAAGTTAAGGCATTTCCCGTTTTTCGGATCCGTCAGTTTTCCCAGGAAATTACAGTTGGATGCACCTGAAATGGAAAGTACGGTTCATCTGATGAATGCTCTGCAGGAAGAATATCATTCTCAGCACCTGATGAAAAGCGGGCTGATGCTTTCCCTGATGTCGCAGATTTTCATCCGGTCAACACGGTATTTTTCCAGGGACGCCGGCCATTCGGTATCATCAGCCAGCCTTTCGTATTCCAAGCATTACCAGGAATTCGAACGACTTGTGGAAGAACATTTTACAGAAGAAAAGTCCATTGCTTTTTATGCTGCGCTGCTGAACATTTCCCCGAAGCATCTCAACCGCATTACTCAGACGGTGGTCCGGAAAACCGCTACCGACGTCATTACGGAAAGGGTAATCCTGGAAGCCAGAAGAATGCTGATGTATCTGGATGAAAGCCTGGTGGAGATTGCTTTCAGGCTGGGTTACGAAGAATATTCCTATTTTGTAAGGGTTTTCCGGAAAACCTCCGGGATGACGCCGACGCAATTTATTAAAATGTATAAGTCCTAACTTTAAAAAGATAACTGGAATGGCCCTTCAAAAACGGTATCGAATGAATCCGTCATATTTCCTTTTTCATCAAAAACCCCGATCGTCATATTCTGTTTTGAAAATCTGATCTCTTTTTCAGGGAATGTAATGTTGATATTGCCCTTCAGGATCTGATTGCCTTTCAGAATAATATTGTCCGGGCCGAAGAAATCGATTTCGGCATTCCCGGGAGCAATTACTTTTATGGTTACTATTTTCCGGTCATTCGATTTGTTTAAAAGCGTGTATATAAAAGTATTGGTTATTTTTCCGTCTTTTATGAAAAATGTGGACCCGGCAGGTTTGATAAACTTGGCTTCCATTGAACCCCGGTCATACATCAGAAATCCCAGAAATCCGATCAGCAAAGTTAAAATAACAGTTGTTGCTTTCATTTTTGGAGTAAACCTGAAGGGTTCCCGGTTTTCAATCTCAGCTTCTGTAGCATAGCGGATGAGTCCTTTCGGAAGACCGGTTTTTTCCATCACCTCATCGCAGGCGTCAATACAGGCCGTACAGTTGATGCATTCCAGCTGCTGGCCGTTCCTGATGTCGATTCCGGTAGGGCAAACCACCACACATTGCCGGCAATCGATGCAATCGCCTTTACCCAGCGCTTTCCGGTCTTCATTATTTCTCCATTTCGAACGTCCTTCGCCTCTTTTGAAATCATAATACACATTGATGGTCTGCTTGTCGATCAAAACACCCTGAAGCCGTCCATACGGGCATATCAGCGTACAAACCTGCTCGCGAAGCCAGGCAAACACAAAATAAAACGTAGATGCAAAACCGATCATTCCTAAAAATTTCAAAGAATGGCCGGCCGGTCCTTCCAGAATGATGGTGAAAACCTCTTCGTAGCCGACGATGTACATGAACATGAAATTGGTAATGATCACTGACAGCAAGGCAAATACTGACCATTTGATGATTCTTTTCCGGATTTTTTCTGAGTTCCATTCCTGGCGTTCAAGCTTCATCTGCTTATTCCGGTCACCTTCGATCAGGTATTCTATTTTCCTGAAGACGCTTTCCATAAAGATGGTTTGCGGACACAGCCACCCGCAGAAAATTCTTCCGAAAACCACGGTGAAAAGCATGACAAAAATAACCGAAGTAACAGCTCCCAAAGCCAGAATGAAAAAGTCCTGCAGATAAAAAGGCTGTCCGAGAATGAAAAATTTCCGGTCAATAACATTAAACAGTAAAAAAGGATTGCCGTTGATCTTTACAAAAGGAAGTCCGAAGAACAAGACCAGTAACAAATAGCTTACGTAATTCCTGTAATCCGTGTATTTCCCTTTGGGCTTCCGGGGATAGACCCATTTCCGTTTTCCGTTTTCGTCCATGGTTCCCACTGAATTTCTGAAATCTTCATATGGGAGTTCCGGAGCCTGAAAATTGCTGGATGGTATATTCATCGTTTTGAAAGGTATTTGAAAATGTCCGTGAGAATTTCGATGGTATTCAATAAATTCTCATTTTTACTGTTCGGAATGAAAAATATTTCTGTTATTTTTTCTTTGCAAAGCTCTGAATTAAATAAACACTCTCCTAATACCATCTTCTTATCAAATAGGATAATTCGGACATTCCAAATAAAATATTTTAATTACTCAGGCAGAGAAAATAAACTTTGAATCTTCTCCGTCTTATCGTAAATTGTACCCTTTAAAATGACATGGTATGAAAAATATCTTGAAAGCCGGCTCTATTGGTTTGGTTTTAGTAGTACTGAACTGCAAATCAGTAAATACAAGTAATATGTTTTATGAGGATAAAAAGCCGGAAAAAATTTCGGACCAGTTTAAGTTTACGGAAGGGCCTGCTTCGGATAAGGAAGGGAATGTCTATTTTACCGATCAGCCGAATGATAAAATTTATTACTGGGACTGGAAAACCAATAAGGTTATCGAGTTTATGGACAAGACAGGCAGAGCCAACGGAACGCATTTCGACAAAGACGGCAACCTGATTACCTGCTCCGACCATAAAGGAGAAATCTGGAAAATTTCCAAAGATAAAAAAGTGGAAGTGATGCTTACCCATTTTGAAGGCAAAAGACTGAACGGCCCCAATGACGTTTGGAATGATAAATTCGGAGGCATGTATTTTACCGATCCTTTGTATGAGAGGGATTACTGGGTGGATTTTAAACATGAAACGCCCCATAAAAGCCTTTATTACAGAAGTAAAGAAGGAAATGTGACCAAAATCGAAACCTTTACCCAGCCCAACGGAATTATCGGAAGCCATAAGTTCAACAAGCTCTATGTTTCCGATATCGATGCCGGGAAAACCTATGTATATGAAATTTTAGGGGAAGGCAAGCTTTCGGAAAAAAAGCTGTTCTGTGAAATGGGATCGGACGGTATGACGATGGACAAGCACGGAAACGTATATCTTACCGGTGAGGGCGTCCATGTCTTCGATAAGGAAGGGAAAAAAATCCACCACATCCCGATCGACGAAGATTGGACGGGGAACGTAACGTTTGGAGGAAAAGACAATGACGTATTGTTTATCACGGCCAGCAAATCCGTGTATATATTGCCGACAAAGGTGAAAGGCATACATTGATATGTAGGTGTAAATTAATACATTAAAGTAAAATATAAAAGCGGACCTGGTAATACAGGTCCGCTTTGTATATAAAGTACAGACTTCAGTGTAATGGAGTCTTTTGTCAAGAACCGGTGTCAGCCTGAAATCAGGGAACCCAGAAATTCTATCAGAACATTCATCACGATGCGCAGCATACCGTTTGCTGCCCATCGCAGCAGGCGGTTCCGTTTTGGTATATATTTCCTGATCATGAACTTTCCCTTTTTAATTAATGAGGCAACCGTCTGGTCTGAGTGCTTTTCCGCAATCAGTAGGCCACTTCCATTTTTATTTTCTTTCCTTTCAGTCTTTCATTGGAAAGTTTTTTCAGCAGCTCATTGACTTTATTCCTGGAAACGGCCACATAGGAAGTCGTATCTTTTACTTCAATCAGGCCAAGCTCTTCTTTTTGAAGTTCGCCTTTTTTCATCAGATAGCCTACAATATCCACTTTATTCACCTTGTCTTTTTTCCCGGCACTGATGTAAAGGGTCTGGAAATACGGTTTTTCCGGAACTTTGGTAAATCCTGCAACAGTTTCCTCCGGCGTGTCATTTTTAATGAAAGGGAAATTTTCTTCCGCAGTCATGATCAGATAGACAAAGCCTTTGGCATTCATCCTCGCGGTACGGCCGTTGCGGTGGATAAAAGCATCTTCTTTATACGGCAATTGATAATGTACGATGGACTCAACCTCAGGAACATCAAGTCCTCTCGAGGCCAGATCGGTAGTAATTAAAATCCTGGATGAATCGTTTTTGAATTTCAGGAGCGCGCGTTCTCTTTCGTCCTGCTCCATTCCGCCGTGGAAGGTCTCCCTGTCGATTCCTTTTTCACGCAGAAGTTCAGAAATCCGGTCAACTGCTTCACGGTGGTTGCAGAAAATCAACGTTCTTTTATTCCCGATTTTGCAGATGAGATTGAACAGGGTATCCAATTTTTCTTCGGAAATCGTCATTACTTTTTTTAACTGGATATCAGGTCTTGCTTCAGCCAGTTTCAAAAAATCAACCACTTTTTCATTTTTCAGCCCTGTAAACTCAGGAATTTCATCCATCGCTGTTGCGGAAGTCAGGATTCTCTGGGAAATATTTTTTAAGGAATGGGAAATGAATTCCATATCTTTATGAAAACCCAGTTCAAGCGCCTTGTCGAATTCATCCAATACCAATGTTTTAATCGTTGAAGGATCGAAATTATTATTTCTTATATGGTAGACGATTCTTCCCGGCGTACCGATTAAAACTGCCGGAGCCTGGATTAAATTATTCACTTCAATCTTTTTATCGTGGCCGCCGTAACAGACCGAAACTTTAAAATCGGTTCCCATCGATTTGAACACCTGCTCGATCTGTAATCCCAATTCTCTTGAAGGAATTAAGATCAGCGTCTGAATTCCGGGCGTATTCTTCTTCAGGTTTCTGAGAACAGGAAATAAAAATGCCAGCGTTTTCCCTGAACCTGTGGGAGACAACAGCACGACATCCTGATTATTTTCCGTTGCTTTATAAGTAGATTTCTGCATCTGATTCATATCCTGAATCTGCAGTTTCTGATAAATTGATTCTAATTCCATGATGCAAAGGTAGTGAAGAAAATCAAGGTTTAAAGTTCAATATTTTGTGTTTCATAGGAAACCGTAATTATGAATCATTTTTCGTTGATAGATTTTGATCAGGAATTTAAAAACTATTTAACCTTAAACTTTTTCATTCCTCGAAAACTGATTTAGAGAGGAAACATGAATTTTAAAAATCAGGTTATGAATGGAAGTCCATACAGATTATTATCAGATTAAAGCATCCACTCCGTAATTGCGGGAATAAAAACGAATTTAAAATGTTGCTGGATAGCATTTTAGCCGGCTGATCTTTATTCATCAGCTGATGTTGACTAATTTTAGGTATTGTCATTAAAATTCATTATCTTTGCACCCACTTTTGGGGTAGCCAGGTTTGAAAAGTAAACAACTTATAATTAATGACTTCCGTATTTTTTAATCCGCATTGATTCAGACCGTTAAAAAAGAAGGAATACAAATTTTATCAGAAAATGTCAAAAGAGACAAATTCAGCAGAGGTTTTATTAAACCAAAACGTAGCACCGGAACAATTTGACTGGGATTCTTTCGAATCAGGTCTTGATGCTGATGCAAGAAAAGAAAAAAGCGATCTTGAGGAAATCTACAACGGATCTTTGAACAACCTTGACGATAACGACGTATTGGTTGGAAAAGTAGTAAGATTAACTGACAAAGAAGCTATCGTAGACATCAACTTCAAATCCGAAGGTGTTATTTCTCTTAATGAATTCCGTTACAACCAAGGCCTTAAAGTAGGTGACGAGGTAGAAGTAATGGTGGACAGAAGAGAAGACAAAACCGGACAGTTACAGTTATCTCACAGAAAAGCAAGAACGCTTAAAGCTTGGGATAAAGTAAACGAACTTCACGAAACAGGTGAAATCGTTAACGGTTTTGTGAAGTCTAGAACGAAAGGAGGTATGATCGTAGACGTACACGGAATCGAAGCATTCTTACCTGGTTCTCAGATCGACGTTAAGCCAATCAAAGATTACGATCAGTTCGTAGGAAAAACTATGGAGTTCAAGGTAGTGAAAATCAACCCTGAGTTCAAAAACGTAGTAGTATCCCACAAAGCATTGATCGAAGCAGATATCGAAGGTCAGAAAAAAGAAATCATCGCTCAGTTGGAGAAAGGACAGGTTCTTGAAGGTACTGTTAAGAACATTACTTCTTACGGGGTATTCATCGACTTGGGAGGTGTAGACGGATTGATCCACATCACCGACCTTTCCTGGTCCAGAGTGAACCATCCATCTGAAATCCTTGAGGACGGACAGACGGTAAAAGTGGTTATCCTTGATTTCGATGATGAGAAAACAAGAATCCAGTTAGGTATGAAGCAACTGGAAGCTCACCCTTGGGATGCGCTTTCTGCTGATATGAAAGTGGGTGACAGAGTAAAAGGAAAAGTAGTGGTTCTTGCTGACTATGGTGCATTCGTAGAAATTGCTCCGGGTGTTGAAGGTCTGATCCACGTTTCTGAAATGTCTTGGTCTACTCATTTGAGATCTGCAGGTGATTTCGTAAAAGTAGGTGACGAAGTGGAAGCTGAAGTACTTACCTTAGACAGAGAAGACAGGAAAATCTCTTTGGGTATCAAGCAATTGAACAAAGATCCATGGGAGAATATCGAAACTAAATATCCTGTAGGTTCCCAGCACGTTGGAACGGTAAGAAACTTTACCAACTTCGGTGTATTCGTAGAGCTGGAAGAAGGAATCGACGGATTGATCTACATCTCTGATCTTTCCTGGACTAAGAAAATCAAGCACCCGTCTGAGTTCTGTGCAGTAGGTGATAAACTTGATGTAATCGTTCTTGAGCTGGATATCCAGGCAAGAAGATTATCTTTAGGCCACAAGCAGCTTCAGGAAAATCCTTGGGATGCTTTCGAAACGAAGTATGCTGAAGGAACCATCCACGCCGGTAAAGCGGTAGAAGTACACGATAAAGGTGCTTCCGTACAGTTTGAGGATGCTGAGGTAGAAGCTTTCTGCCCTTCAAGATTATTAGAGAAAGAAGACGGATCCAAAATCAAAAAAGGAGAAGAAGCTGATTTCAAAGTAATCGAGTTCAACAAAGAATTCAAAAGAGTAGTGGTTTCCCACACCGGAATCTTCAGAGATGAAGAAAGAAAGAATTCAAGAGAATCTTCTAACAACAGATCCAACAATACATCATCTTCTTCAAATAACGAAGAGAGATCCACTTTAGGGGATATCGATGCATTGGCAGAACTGAAAAGAAAAATGGAAGAAGGGAAATAATTCCTGAATCCATCTGATATAAAGAACCACTCTCCGGAGTGGTTTTTTTATGCAATACTGTTGAATAAGAAAAAGAAATATTTTTGCTAATTATTCAATCATATGAGAAAAATTATTATTTTTGATCTGATTAAAAAACAGTTTAACTATAAAAGCATTTTTACTTGTGCTTCTGGCGTTTATTACGTCAGTCTCTGCCCTCCGGGCCCAAACCGATTTTGTCATCTGTATCGATAACAGCGGTTCTATATCCAGTCAGCGGTTTGATGAAATAAGTGTGAGCGCCAAGAAGCTGATCGAAAGCATTCTGGCCTGTAATCCGAAGAACAGGGTTTCGGTGGTTCATTACGGTACCGATACGGCTGAAAAAACGTACGCAACCCTCATTCCGAGAATTTATATTGAATCGGATTTTACCAATAATATCAGCATAGCCCAGAATTTTACCAGAAAAATGAATGGGGGCGATCATTTCCATGAAGCGTTGGGGCTTATGGGGTATGCCTTGGATCATTATTACAGTGCTGAGATTATCAGTCCGCAAACCGAACTGAATCATGCCCCGAGCTCATCGCTGGCTGTTGTTTTATTCAGTGATGCCGACAGGGCAACGGGAAACCTGGATAACGGTTCTTACCTGGTGAACTATTTCGATCCTACGGTAGGAAGCCCGGCCGCCTTTAAGAATGTTTCTATATTTAAAAAAAATAGAAAAGCAAGATTTGCCGTTGTACATATGAGCCCGGATACCTTTTCTACGGAAGCCGGTGCTTCCATTGCCAGCTCAGGAGGTTCTTATTTCGGATCGGTGGAAAGCAATACGGATGATCCGGATTTCGGACTTTCCCCACGATTGTACTTCGGAAAAACAGATTTTGTCCTGACGAACAGTGAGATCCAGCAAATTACAAATAGTTTCTGTGCCAATGCAGGAGGAGGAAGCCTGGATATGTACTACGAACTGAATGGATGTCAGGGCTTCAACAGCGTACAGAGTGTATACGGAAGTTACTACCTTCCGGACGGCGCTAATCTTGTTAATTTAGAACTGGCAGTCGTAAGCCTTGCCACCGGTAACCAGTTTCCGGTATCCTTCAGCCCGAACTTTATAGCACCTAACCAGTACTGGCAGCAGCTCTCAGTTTCTGATTTTACTTCAGTGCCGGCCAGCGAACAGTATGGTCAGTTTAAATTACTGATAACCATGATTTATGAGGTTGGTGGCCAGATCTATACAGCCTCCAGCTGGAATAATTATCCGTATTTCAATTATGACATTACTTTCGAATGCACGCGTAATGCGCAAAAAACAAACAACAATCACCGGAAAGAATTCAAGCTGGACCGCAATGCAGATCCTAATCATTACACAAAGACTGAGACAGTAAACAGAATGATCCTAACACCGAATCCTACTGACGGACGTTTCAGTATACTGATGGACAAAGCTGTTGAGAGAGGAACTGTTAATATAATGGATGTTTCTGGAAATATAATCCAAAGTTCAATACTGAAAAACCAGAAAGAGACCCAGATCGATATCTCTTCACAGAAACAGGGAGTCTATATTATTACGGTCATGGCTGGCAGCAATGAAATCTACTCTCAGAAAATTATAAAAAAATAAAAAACATATTATACCGATCCTTTAAAAGACTGCCGCCAGGCGGTCTTTTTCTGTACAGTAAAATATCACAAAATCGTGTGGTAATAATTTTATAAAAAATACAAATATTATATTATTTTATTGTTAATTATTTGTAGATTAGCGGCTTTAATAGTGTATATGAAAAAAGTAGCTTTACCCCTTTTATTTGCGGTATCTTCATTGTTTCCATCTGTACTTTTTGGACAGGATAATGATAAATTGATTAAAGATTATATTTCTCAAAATAAATTGCGGGAGTATAAGAAATCTGATCTTGCCGGTTTTGTTGTTGATAATATTGATCCTTCAAATTCCATGGGAGGAAATGTTGTGAAATTCCAACAGACTTATCATGGCTTTCCTGTTTACAATGCCGGAGGAGCAGTATTGGTAAAAGACAATAAAATTGTTTACTATACAGATAATTTCGTTAAAGATTACAAATCGGCTGCAACGGCTGTTGTCTTGGTAAATAAGACGGCTGCACTGCAAAAAGTTGCACAAAACCTGCAGAAACAGGCTCTTGAAAATTATCCTGTCTTGAGCTTTACCGATGCTGATCCGCTGGATGGTAAATTTGTAAAGCAAAGGCTGGTCTATACGGAAGATGCCGGAAACCTTAAGCTTGCTCATGAATTTTCGTTTCCTGAACCGGGGTCATCCAGCTATTGGAATATTCTTGTGGATGCATCCAATGGAGATATCCTTAGCAAGCAGGACCTGAACCTTTCCTGCAATTTTCATCAGGATGCTTATTCTCATGATCATTCCCACGCCCATAATGAATTCATTGGTCCGCTCAATAAAACTTCACAGGCAGCGACTTACTTTCTGGCACCGGACAATGCTTCTTATAATGTTTTCCCATTGCCTATCGAATCCGCTACTTTCGGTTCCAGATCCATTGTAAATAATCCCTGGATCCTGACCGCTTCCCCGGAAGGCTGGCATTACGACGGTACTACACGGTATACGACAACCAGAGGAAATAATGCCTACGCTTACGAAGATGTTAGCGCGGCAAACTTACCAGGACTTTCACCGGATGCAGGTGCTTCAAGGAATTTTGATTACCCGTTCAGCATCAATGCAGACCAGTATGCCAACCAGAATGCTTCTATTACCAATCTTTTTTATATCAATAATAAAGTTCACGATATTTTCTATACTTTCGGTTTCACTCCTGCTGCCAAAAACTTTCAGAACAATAATTTCGGACAGGGCGGCACAGGAAACGATTATGTACTCGCTGAAGCACAGGATGGAGGCGGAACCAATAATGCCAATTTCTCAACGCCTACTGAAGGAAGCAGGCCTAGAATGCAGATGTTTATGTGGAGCCCGGTAAACAGGTTGTTTTTCTATAACAGCCCAAGTGCGGCGATACCGAGACAGCCGGTGGCCGGAACTGCCCAGTTCGGTAATCCGCTGGATGCTACCGGGGTTACCGGAAATGTACAGCTTTCTTCCGTTCTGGACGGATGTACTGCCATACCGGCCGGCTCTCTGACAGGAAAAATAGGATTGATCGAGAGAGGAACCTGCGCATTTACAGTTAAAGTAAAAAATGCCCAGAATGCAGGTGCCACAGCGGTGATTATTTATAACAATATAGCTGGTGCCGTAGGAGGAATGTCCGGTACTGATGCTACTATTACCATCCCATCGGTATTTATCACCAATACGGAAGGTGCATACATTAAAAACCAGCTTGCTGCCAATACGACAGTAAATGTTACTCTTAAAGATGATCCGGCTACCAGTGTTACTCCGGACGGAAGCTTCGATAATGGGATTGTTGCCCATGAATACGGTCACGGAATTTCCACCCGTCTTACGGGAACAAATGTCGGGTGCCTTAATTCTTCTGCGGACAAAGAGCAGATGGGAGAGGGATGGTCAGACTTTTTTGCTCTTATGCTGACAAACAAACCTGGCGATAATGCTGCTGTGCCGAGAGGAATCGGGACCTATGCAGTAGGTCAGGCAACAGATGGCTTGGGAATCAGGCCGGCCAGATATTCTCCTGATTTTGCCGTTAACGATTATACGTATACTGATACCAATGGTATGGAATATACCAATTCAAACGGACAGGTGGTTCCGGATGTACACTCTATCGGATTTGTATGGGCGACTACATTATGGGATCTTCACTGGCAGTATGCTGCAAAATACGGTTATGCATCTGATGTAACAGCCAATCCGAACAGCGGAAGTGCCAGGGTACTGCGTCTGGTAATGGATGCCTTAAAACTACAGCCTTGCTATCCAACCTTTACTGAAGGAAGGGATGCCATCCTTGCTGCAGAACAGGCTACCACACAGGGAGCCGACCGTTGTATGATCTGGAGGACTTTTGCCAAAAGAGGAATTGGGGTAAATGCTTCTGCAGGATCCAAAACCAACATCAACGACCAGGTTCAGGATTTAAGTGTGCCTTCAGATTGTGTATTGGCAACAGAAGAGGTTGGCAACGTGAAAAACAATACCATTTCCATCTATCCGAACCCGGCTAAAAACGAATTTTTCATCAATTTCCCAACCAAGACTTTAGGAAAAGTGAGCGTTGAAATTTATGACATGTCCGGAAAACTGGTTTCCTCCGAAGATAAAATTTCTCCGGATGCGAAAAAAGCAATCGCTACGGATAAACTGGTTAACGGAACTTATATGGTAAAAGTAAAAGGAATCGGTATCGATACCGCCTCCAAACTTCTTATCAATAAATAATACGATTTCCGTATTTGAGTTTAACTCCGGCGCAGGCTTTGCCTGCGCCGGAGTTTTTTGTGATCAGCAGAGTACCGGAGTATTTATCCTGAAAATTGTATCTTTGCAGGCTGTAAAAAAAAAGAATTATGAAGAAGAATGTATTGAAGGGAGTACTGTTTGTTGGACTGGGAGCAAGCATATACGGAATGCTGGCGACATTCGTTAAATTGGCTTATGAAGAAGGATATACAACTTCTGAAGTAACGACCTCCCAGTTTGTATTAGGCCTTGCAGGCCTTCTGCTGCTGAATTTTTTCCAGACCGTTACTTCAAAAAAAACGCTGGCTTCGCCGACTGCTAAAGAAACGAGGCAACTGGTCCTGGCCGGAACTTCACTGGGCTGTACCAGTCTCTTCTACTACCTGGCTGTTCAATACATCAATGTTTCGATTGCCATTGTCCTGCTTATGCAGTCCGTATGGTTCAGTGTAGTGGTGGAAAGTTTCCTGACCAGAAAATTGCCGAATGCCAGAAAAGTAATATCGGTAATCATCGTACTGGCAGGAACGGTGATGGCTACCAATCTGGTCAGTACACAGATCGAACTTGACCTTCACGGGGTTTTCTGGGGACTGATGGCCGCGGCTTCCTACACCCTTACCATGTTTACCTCCAACACCCTGGCTACCCACCTGCCGGTATTCAGGAAAAGCATCATCATGCTGTGCGGAGGATCGGTTATTATTTTTATCTTTTTGTTTTTAGCACAACTTGGTCCTTTGCATTTCGAAAGCCTGAAAGCATTGTACCTGAATTTTACGGAACATACCGGACATATCCGGCCGTTCCGCTATTCTATCTTATGGAAGTACGGACTCATCCTGGCTTTATTCGGAACGATCATCCCTCCGGTCCTGTTCAATATCGGCTTCCCCAAAGCCGGCCTTGGGCTTGGGAGTATTGTTTCTTCACTGGAACTTCCGGTTTCAGTTACCATGGCTTTCCTGTTGTTGGGTGAAAAGGTGGAAGCGGTACAATGGATTGGGATTGCCATGATCCTCTTTGCGATCGTACTGATGAATCTTCCCCCGCGCAAAGGAACAGGTATTCCTGATATGCAGTAAGAAACAGGATGCTAACTTTAAAATAATCTGTAAAACTGTTCCGTTTGGAACGGTTTTTCTTATTTTTAGCCGTAAAATATCCTCATGAAATATATAAATATCCTTTTGACAGCAGCTATGATATCACTTGGGTTGGCCACTGCAGATGCACAGGTAAAACCGCTGGATGCCGAACTTACGGATTACCGATATCCGTTTGAAGTAAGATTCCTTACGCTCAGTTCCCAGAAGCAGCCCCTGAAAATGGCTTATATGGATGTGCAACCGAAAGTAGCAAATGGAAGGACCATCATGCTTCTCCATGGAAAGAATTTTAACGGTGCATACTGGGAACAGACAGCGCGTGACCTTTCGGGCAAAGGTTTCAGGGTGATCATTCCGGATCAGATCGGTTTTGGTAAATCTTCAAAGCCCCAGACTTATCAGTTTTCTTTTTCCCAGCTGGCAGAAAATACCAAGGCCATACTGGATGAACTCCATATTGATAAAACCATAGTACTCGGGCATTCCATGGGCGGAATGGTGGCAACCCGGTTTACACTGATGTATCCTGAAAAGGTACAGCAACTGATCCTTGAAAATCCCATCGGGCTGGAAGATTATAAGACATTTGCCTCTTACCAGACTATTGATCAGGCTTATCAGTCAGAACTGAAGAATACGGCGGAATCCTATAAAAATTACCAGCTGAAGTTTTATTATGACAATCAATGGAAGTCCGAATACCAGCCGTGGCTGGACCTTATTGCCGGCTGGACACTTCATCCTGATTATCCTAAAGTTGCCTGGGATGCCGCCTTAACTTCCGATATGATCTATAATCAGCCGGTATGCTACGAATTTAAGAATATAACAGTCCCGACTTTGCTTATCATAGGTACAAGAGACCGGACTGCCATAGGAAAAGACAGGGCACCGAAAGAGCTGCAGCCTAAAATGGGACAGTATCAGGAGCTGGGTAAAAAAACACAGCAGCAGATTCAGGGCTCAAAGCTGGTGGAAATTGAAAATGTAGGGCATCTTCCGCATATTGAAGTTTATCAGACATTCTGGAAAACACTGTATGATTTTATAAAGTAGTTAATATTGCATATTATCCCACTGTCGGCGTATCTTCTTCTTTCAGGATCTTCTTTTCCTTCATGGAGAGCATCATCCGTTCGCACTTGTATTGTTCCCAGTCGAAACGGTTCAGAAAATCAAGGGCTGCCTGGAATCCGCGGTTGAAAAGATCTTCTTTTTCTTCTTTTTTCATAAAAAAGTTAAGCCAGTTGCTGTTCCCGCAGTTAACGGCCTGGATGCTGAAAAGATGGTAAAACGTATGCTTGGTGAGAAAGCTTTTGTCGTTGAATCCCCGCAGGGTATCAATGATGTTCCCGGCAAAGGTAACGGGAGATTTCAGTATTTCTTCACTGGTCTTGCCTTTTTTTTCAGAAAGGATGTCGGGGTCGCTGGTAAGCTGAACACCGAACAGCGGCATTCTCGGATAAAAAATATCAGTGTCGTGAAACAGGTCGATCGGAAAATTGGAGATGCTGCCGCCGTCGATAAAGATTCCTACGGGATTAATATTTTCGGGCTGGGTATTCATCCAGAATTTCCAGGCATATTTCACGGAGTCTTCTTCCAGGTTGATTCTTTTCTGCATCGGTTCAAAGAAGAAAGGCACCGACATGGAGGCACGGACAAATTCTGCCGGGCTGCTGTGCTTCAGCTCTTCTTCAGACCAGTACAGGTTGGCCATCGTCGGAAGCTGCACTTTCACTTTTGCATTGATATCCGTAGTCACTACCACATATTCCGATTTCAGCAGATAAAACGGATCCTGCTGATAATAGGTATTATTGACGGTACTATCATAAAAAATACGGTACCGGATCTCATCGATATGCTTTTTATTGTTTTCCCGGATTTCTTCGATACTCTGCAGCGCCCGCCCGTAATATTCGGTAGTGTTGCCATAGCGGTAGTTCAGGTTCAGGGCTTTTCCCGTTTTTACAAATTTCTCATTGAGCTGCGCGACCGTCCGGATGCCGAATCCTGTCAATACTTCTTTCATCTGCTCCGTAAAAACATGACCGGGATTCAGCCCGGAATTTCTTTTCCGCAGATTGCCGTAAAGTTTTGCTATGCAGGCGGTAAGGATCAGGACCAGAAAAAGCGGAATGGCGAAAAGTACTTTTGTTTCCCAGATGGCATCCGTTGGAAAAATAAACGCAAGAATCCCGAAAAATACAAGAATTCCGATGATCAGAAAAGTATTGATCTTTATGAAATTTTTATTGTTCAGCATGGCGTGAATGGTCTTTTTTACGTAAGCTCTGCCGTCCATAAAATCGGCAAAGTTCCAATTGAAGAGGATATCACGGATCACGTCGCTTTTCATTTCTTCCTTGGTTTTGCAGGCGGCAATCAGCATGGTATTGATAGCGCCTGCACTCGTTCCCGCCACTTTCAGAAACCGGATCCCGAAAATTTCAAGACCGTAAAGGTATCCGACAAGCGCGCTGCCCCAGACCCCGCCGCCCTCCTGCACGAATTCCACATATTGGTTTCCCCGGGCATCGAGAATGTCTGAAAATTCTTTGGGAGAAATATGCGCATACAGGGCAGCCAGCTTTTCGCGGGATGCGGAGGAAAGGGTAGGGTCCTCCAGGATTCGGTTTAAGGTTTCCGGGGTCATAGCAATGGTTTTGTGAGAGGTATCGGTTATGTTTTATCAGATTCTATGGAGAGAGCAGGCAGTTACCACTGCTTTCTCCGGGCGTAGAGAAATGTGCAGAAGACAACAACAGCCATTAATCCAAGGGTCAGGAAATATCCGTATTTGTGATGGAGTTCAGGCATATTGTCGAAATTCATTCCGTACACTCCGGCAATGAAGGTGATCGGTAAAAAATACACGGAATAGACCGCCAGTACTTTCATTACCTGATTGGCTTTCTGGTCAGACAGGGCAAGGAACATGGAAATAAGGTTGGTAATCTGGATATTCAGATGATCGAAATCAGCTACCACATCCTTGTGTTTGTCTTTAAGGTCTACCATTTCGGATTCCTGCAGTCCCAGGAGTTTGAACTTATCGATGGCATCCGTGGAAATACTGAGTACCCTGAAGTTCAGCCCGGATTTCCTTTTAAGCTTGTACAATCTTCTGATCTGGTTGGTGTGATTGGTATTTTTCAGGAAAATTTCATTTTCAATATTATCCATCGTCTCAAACAGGCTTACTGATTCATCATCAAAACTCTTCATGATCAGCAGGGCGATTCTCAGGGCGATGTTTTCTGCAGTCATATCATTTTTGAGAGCGGAAATCTGCTTCCTGGTCTCAGATATACTTTTGGTTTTCATCCGGTGTACGGTAATGATGGTTTTCCCGAGCAGGAAAATGCCGATCTTGGTGCTGATATCACTGATGGTATTCAGGTTTTTACGTTCCAGCTCGGTACTTTCCCGGAGAAGGAAAAACCGGATGTGGCCGCTCTCTTCATATTTCGGAAGGTGATTGGGATCCAGCGTATCCTCCAGGAGAAAGTTGTTGATTTCATATCGTTCGTGGAGAAAAAGCAGGTCTTCCGGTGTGGGAGCTTCCACATCTACCCATTCGCACCGGGAATCTCTGTAAATGGTATCAATTGGCATAGGGTAAAAATACTTATAATTTAAAAACTATGTATCAAATAAGTTTTATCTTTACCAAAATTAAAAAACTATATGATTAAAAGTACAATAAAGGGAATCGGATTCCATGTTCCGGATAACATTGTTACGAATGATGATTTAGCTGAATTAATGACCACCAATGACGAATGGATTACGGAAAGAACCGGAATCAGGGAAAGAAGGCACCGTAAAAACCGCAATGATGCGCAGGAGACGACAGCCTACCTGGGATTCAAAGCTTCCGAAAAAGCAATTGCCAATGCCGGTCTCACTTCCAGGGATATCGATTATATTATATTTGCCACCCTGTCACCGGACTATTATTTCCCGGGCTGCGGGGTGCTGCTCCAGGATATGCTGGGCTGCGATACCATCGGGGCACTGGATGTCCGGAACCAGTGTTCAGGCTTTGTGTATGCTATGAGTGTGGCCAATGCGTTCATCAAATCGGGCACTTACAAAAACATCCTGGTGGTAGGCGCGGAAGTCCATTCTTTCGGGCTCGATTTTTCCGATGAGGGAAGGGGAGTTTCCGTTATTTTCGGAGACGGTGCAGGGGCAATCGTGCTTTCTGCCACCATCAACGATGACGCCGGTGACGTGCTGGCCGTAAATATGCATTCTGAAGGAAAGTTTGCCGATGAGCTGTGCACCCAGTTCCCGGGTTCCAAGTACGGATGGAGCGACCGGATGAGAAGGGAGCCGGAGCAGGTGACCGATAAGGAAGTATATCCGGTCATGAACGGAAATTTTGTCTTCAAGCATGCCGTTACCCGGTTTCCTGAAACCATGCAGGAAGCATTGGATAAAGCCGGTAAAACCATTGATGATCTTGATATGTTCATCCCGCATCAGGCCAACCTGCGGATTGCCCAGTTTGTACAGCAGAAATTCGGACTTCCGGACGATAAAGTTTTCAACAATATCCAGAAATACGGGAACACCACTGCAGCTTCCATCCCGATTGCTTTGAGCGAGGCAATTGAGCAGGGAAAAATAAGAAGGGGTGACCTGGTATTGCTGTCTGCCTTCGGAAGCGGATTTACCTGGGGTAGTGTTTTGTTTGAATATTAGACTGCCTTATAAAGCATAGGTTAAGAATAGAAAAGACCGTCTCAAAATCTGTGAGACGGTCTTCTTTTATATGATAATCACTTTTTGTTTACTGGATCTGTAAGCTTTTCAGCAGTTTTTCAGTATCGGAGGCATCTTCACCGGAAGCTTTTGCCAGCTGTACCGATTTTTCCGCCCAGATTCGGGCATTTTTCTTATCACCGGTTTTGTTATACAGGTTAGCCAGTGTATCGGTATTGGCATAACTTTCACTTTTCTTTACCGATTCCTGTGCCCAGGCAACCGCTTTCTCCAGAGACGCTTTGTTGGTTACGTTTTCAAAATAATTCCAGGCCAGCGAGTTCAGTTCTTCAGAAGTAGCTGCTGAAGTGTCTTTGTAAAGTTCCATCGTCAGTTTTTCGTAAGTGGCGATATCTTTATTCTTCAGTGCCCTGCCTGCTTTTGCCCGCATTAAAATCTTGGCAGCTTCCTCCTTAGGCATGAAATTTTGGGCCTCTGCCATAAAATAGCTGTCATTCCAGGTTTTGGTGTCTGCATTGTATGATTTTTTAACCACGGCATTCAGCTTGATATTCTTGTCAAAGGCTTCATACTTGGCTTCCGGCAGCACTTTTGTGATGTCAGCTTTTCTTGACTGGAAAATTCTGTACAAAGGGCTGTCACTGCTCTGCATTCCCGAAAGCAGCATCTGGATATCCTCCTGGTCAAGCTGGGATTTATCGCTGAAATAACGTTCCATTACTTTACCGGCAAACTCGGCATCACTGTAAAGCGTAAGGCCAGCCAGGTTTTTCAGGAACTCCGGGTCTTTTTCTCCGTCGGTAAACTTCTGTTTCAGCGCAGTCAGCCTTTTGTTCGGGTCTCCGGCATCTTTGGCAAACTGGATGAAGTCATTTTCTTCAACATAACCTAATGTCCTGTGCACCACCTCTCCGTTTCCATCGATAAAAAGATAAGTAGGGAAGGCTTTTACATTGTATTTTTTGGCAAGATCCACGCCTTCTCCTTTTTCCATGTCAATTTTGGCATTCACAAAATGTGAATTGTAATATTCTCCCACAGCTTTCTGGGGAAATACATTTTTTACCATCAGCTTGCATGGTCCGCACCATGAAGCATAGGCATCTACAAATATCAGTTTGTTCTCTTTCTTGGCTTTTGCCAGGATGGTTGCAAAATTGCTGTCTTCAAATTTAATCCCCTGAGCAAATGCCATTGCTCCGATAAAAAGCGCTGAGAATATTGTCAATTTTTTCATATTTCTTTAATAATTACAAATGTAATAATAATGCTGATACATAAGTCTGTCTGTTTTAAAAATAGTTACAGCATCAATTTGATTTATTTTTCTGATTTAAGTTAAACGGATATTTTTATAGAATAAATTCGCTTTATATTAATAAAATGTTAAAAAAATTAATCAATACTATTAAGTTTCATTAAAATATAAATTATTCTTAGTTTTGCAGAAAACTGATAAAACCACCCGGAATGATGAATTATAATGATAACCTGAGCATAGTTTACTGTTTTATGGCTAAAATTTTTCACATTTTCGTGTTTTTTCTATTTACCTTTTTTACATTACAGGTATATCAGCAAGACCCTGGCACTGGAAAATCTCCTGTTACTCCATACAACGCTTTAACAGAGGTACCGCAAATTTTCCGGAAAGCAGATGTCTTCCGCTCCCACTACCACACGGCGTATTTTCATGGGATACCGGCAGATCTTACAGCAGGAACTTCAGCGTTCATTACCGTCTCTGCAGCCGCTGTTCTTCAGACCGGCAACAGTATCGGCATGCTGAAGAACATCATCATTGCTTCATTATTGCTGTTTCTTGCCTGGCTTTATTTTTACTTCAAAAAGCATCAGAAAAAACAACGCTCCAGAATCAGGAATATGATCAGAAGCCATTCCAGAACTCAGGGACAGGATGCATGGGTTACGGATCATGTTTTTTCGAACATCTCAATAGAAGAAGTAGCAGCAAGAGAGGACGATGATCTTCTGAAAAAAAGGAGCGAGCCCCTGATGACCTCAGAGACCGAAGCCAAACTGCTGGAATTGCTGATGGCATTTGAAAAAGGAACACTATACAACAGTAAAAATATGTCTTTGCCTTACCTGGCCGGTGAACTTAATACCAATACCAAGTATCTTTCCAACGTAATAAACCGCCATAAAAGTTCTGATTTTAAAAGTTATATCAACCGGCTGCGGATCAATTATATTTTAGACAAACTGATTCACGATGAAAAATACCGGCAGTATAAAATCAGCATCCTTGCGGACGAATGCGGTTTTTCTTCCCATAGTAAATTTGCATCGGTATTTAAAACGGTAACGGATTATTCACCTTCTGCTTTTATCAAACAGCTGGAGGCAGAACATAACAGTTTTCAGGAAAACGGCTAGTCAACTGGATAGCAGAAAGGAATAATTAATCATTTTCATGAAAACAGACAGGCCTTTTTACGGGGTAATCAATCCTTTTTATATATTTGCCGAAGTCTTGCGGAATATAAACAACCAACCAATCAATCAAACACCATTCACATCCAGCTGTCTCAGAGAGATGGCATTCCGGAAGCACATACCTAAACACTAAAACTAAGAAAAGTTTACTAGCAGGCCTTCAAAATACGAAACCGGTATTCTGTAGCCGCCATTAACCATTAACTAGTAAAAATTAAACGGATGAGAACAACACTTACAGTCCTTATGGCTTCTGTATTTTCAGGCCTTGCATTTTCGCAGGTAGGTATCAATACTACATCGCCTCTGGCAAGCCTGGATGTCGTAGCGGGAAAAACCGACGGTTCCACAGCAGAAGGGATACTTCCCCCAAGACTCACAGGCGACCAGCTTAAAGCAGCAGACAGCCAGTATACAGCACAGCATGAAGGAATCATGGTTTTCGTAACGGCCCCTGTAAATGCTCCGAGTGCAAAAACCGGCAATATGACTTCTCCCGGGCTGTATTATTTCGATGGAAATGTATGGATTAAGACGATGCATGGAGACGGTCGTAATTTCCAGACCCAGTCTGCAGGAGATATTAAAAATTCAATGCTGGCTGTAGACCACGGAGGCTGGTACCTGCTGGACGGAAGACCGGTTGATGATCTCCCGGATGCCGCAAAAGCAACGGCGGCACAGCTCGGATTTTCCGGGAATATCCCGGATGCCAGTGACCGGGTCCTCAAATCCAGGAACGGAGCCGAAATCCCGGGGAGTAAAGGGGGAGACAACTACGTAAAGATCGATCAGGTCAACCTTCCCAGCGTTAATCTTGCAGGAACCATCACGGGAATTGCACAAAGCGCAGGTTCGCATACCCATTCTGCTGCGGAAGGCGGATTCCTGCTGGGCGGGACTACGGTAAACAACAACGGTGCCGGAGGCTATCAGCTGGATCCCAATTCCAATGCATGGGGAGGTATCGGGATGCTCGCCAATACAGCTCCGTCAGGAGCCCACATCCATACCGTAACGGGGACCGCGACGGTACCTACCGGCGGCGGCGGCAAATCCATAGACAACAGATCTGCTTATCTGGTAGTAAACACCTTTATCTATCTGGGCGAATAAACAGCCTGAAAAGAATTTCCGCTGAAAAGGTAATCATAGAAAACCGGCTCAGACGATTTTTTAAAGAGAAACCGCAGCTGCAGGCTGCGGTTTTTTTATCTTGCCGTTGCGGTGTCCGATTTCATTTTCAGGCTGTCGGCAGCAGCTGATTCAGAATGGGAAGCCGCCGTATCTCCAAGGTTGTTACGCATGAATTCTTTGTCGCGCTCGTCTTTGAATTCTTCCCTTTTTTCCTTGTTCTGGGCACAGCTCCCTAAAAAAAGAAGCCCTAAAACTGCTCCTGCCAGTAATTTTTTCATAATAATTCTTTTAATGTTTAGTACAATCAAATATAATGATAAAAGATAAAAGATAAAACATCCGTTTTACATTTCTTTCGGAGGGCTCAGTATATTTTGGCTGATGATTGATGGTTGATTGTTGATTGTTGATTGTTGATTGTTGATGGCTGATGGTTGATGATTGATGGTTGATGGTTGATGATTGATGATTGATGATTGATGGCTGATGGCTGATGGTTGATGGTTGATGATTGATTGGTACAGGCGATTGGTCAATAGCTTTTAAGTGCTGTCTGGATTATACGGACAGGAGAATCTGTTTCAAGGCTGCTGATAGGAAGAAGCACAAAAAAGTCCATCAAAAGCTGATGGACGATTATTCGATAAAAACCGGAGTCCTATCTCGCAGGGGTAGCTGTAGCGGATGAATCGGTTCTCATTTTCATGCTGTCCGGATTTGACATCGATGAGGTGCTCATCGTATCGGTAGTTGCAGGGGCTGTCTGCATCGTATTGTCCGTAGCCGTGGTTACGGAATCCGAATTGTTGGTTGAAGTGGAAGATTCCTTGGTTCCGCAGCTAACGGTAACCAGTCCTAAAACTAAAGCTGTTAACATTAATTTTTTCATAATATTTTATTTTTTGGTTTGTAGCATGGGCATATCAATAACTATTCCGAAAAATGTAAATATCAGTTTTATAAATTATTACTTTGATAAAAAATTAAAAACGAGATACAGGCACAGAAAAACCCCGGATGTATGTTCCGGGGTTTTGTATAGAATACGATCTTCTGGATCTTTTTCTTTATTATCCCAGATAAGGATATCTGTAATCTTTAGGAGAGACAAAGGTCTCTTTGATACTTCTTACGGAAGTCCATCTCAACAGGTTCATTTTAGATCCTGCCTTGTCATTGGTTCCGGATGCCCTTCCGCCGCCGAAAGGCTGCTGGCCTACTACGGCACCGGTCGGTTTGTCGTTGATATAGAAATTTCCTGATGCGTTTTCCAGTGCTTTGAATGCTTCGTTGATCGCATAACGGTCTTGTGCAAATACGGAACCTGTCAGGGAATAAGGAGAAGAAGCATCTACCAGCTCAAGGGTTTCAGCCCATTTCTGGTCTTCATAAACAAAAACAGACAGGATCGGGCCGAAGATTTCTTCCACCATACTTTCGTACTGGGGATTGGTGGTTTCAATAACGGTAGGGTAGACAAACCATCCTTTGGAATCATCGGTTTTTCCTCCGATTACCACACTTGCTTCTTCTGAGGCATTGGCTCTATCGATATAGCCTTTGCATTTTTCAAAAGAATTTTTATCAATAACGGCATTTACAAAATGGGAAGGATCTTCAGGAGATCCCACTTTGATGGAACCGATCTGGGTCTCCATTACCTGTTTTACCTCAGCCCAAAGCGACTGTGGGATGTAAGCCCTGGAAGCAGCAGAACATTTCTGTCCCTGGTATTCAAAAGCTCCTCTTACCAGAGCGGTCGCCACGGCTTCTGCATTGGCAGACGGATGGGCGATTACAAAATCCTTTCCGCCGGTTTCCCCAACGATTCTCGGGTAAGTTCTGTAATTATGGATGTTGTCACCGATCATTTTCCACATTCCCTGGAACACTTTGGTGGAACCGGTGAAGTGAAGTCCGGCAAAATCCCTGTGTGCCAGTACTTTTTCTGCCGTCTCTTTACCGTCGGTAAAGATCATGTTGATGACTCCGGCAGGAAGCCCGGCCTCTGTAAGGACATCCATGATTACTTTTGCAGAATAGATCTGTTTATCGGAAGGTTTCCATACCACTACGTTTCCGAGCATGGCCATACAGGCAGGAAGGTTACCGGAGATGGCGGTAAAGTTAAAAGGCGTTACGGCAAAGCAGAAGCCTTCCAGCGGTCTGTACTCCACGCGGTTCCAGATCCCGCTGTCGGAAACAGGCTGCTCAGAATACATTTCCGTCATGAATTCCACGTTGAATCTCAGGAAGTCGATGAATTCACAGGCAGCATCAATTTCAGCCTGGTGAACGTTTTTAGACTGTCCGATCATGGTCGCTGCATTGATCACGTCGCGGTAAGGCCCGGCCAGAAGATCGGCTGCTTTCAGGAAAATCGCTGCACGGTGTTCCCAACCCAGTTCGTTCCACTGCTTTTTTGCAGCCAGTGCTGCCTGGATGGCGTCGTCCACGTGCTGCATCGTTCCCCTGTGATAAAACCCGAAATCATGGGCGTGGTCCTGAGGGGACTGAAGCTGTACTTTATCTCCGGTGGTTACTTCCTTTCCGTTAATAACCATCGGGATTTCCAATTTTTCAGACCACATTTTTTTGTATCTGGCGATCAGGCTTTTGACTTCAGGAGTTCCGGGAGCATAGGTGTTCACCGGCTCGTTTACCGCAAACGGTACTTGTGAAATTGCTTTAGACATATGATGTTGTATTATTTTACTATTGCTCTGCAAATTTACAACATTTATCCCGGCCGATGGCAATGACAGAACGGCGAATTTGGCGTGCAGACCCATGGTGAATTCCGCTCTGCGGATCAATTCTGCTGCGCAGGTGAATATTCCGGCTTTATCAGAGATTGACTTTTGACAAAGTGAATGGTGAATTCCGCCATGCGGGTCAATTCTGCTGCGCAGGTGAATTTTACTAGTCTTAAAATTGATCATTGACAAGCGCAGCGGATTGAGCATTGACAAAGCGTGAATGGTGAATTCCGCCTTCTGAGTCGATTCTGCTGCGCAGGTGAATTTTTATAGTCTGAAAATTGACCACTGACCAGCGCAGCGGATTGACCATTAAGCAATGCAGCGAATGGACATCATCCGCTGTATGGGTCAGAGTTTTTCATTTTCAAGAATTTTCAGCACCAGCTTTTCCTCATGTGTCAGATCCGCCTTGCCGTCGTTTTCCTCGATTTGATCAAGTTCATCCAGGTATTTCTTGATGGTGTTGTTTTCATACAGATTGATTACCAATGGATGCACATAATATTTTTTGCATATCGTGCTGGTATTTCCAAGGTGGGAAGCTACCATCTCCAGCGCCTCCTTTACTTTTTTCTTATAATCGGAATGGGTTTCCGCATACCCGATTTCCTTGAAGGCGATCAGGGCACTCACCGTTCCGGACCATGTCCTGAAGTCTTTTGCCGTAAAATCTTCACCACTGATTTCCTTGATGTATTCGTTTACCATTCCGGAATCTACACAATGCCGGTTTCCTTCATCGTCAATATACTGGAACAGTTCCTTTCCCGGAATATCTTTGCATTTCTGGACCAGACGGGCCAGTTTTTTATTCTTCAGGTCGATATTGTGCATCACGCCCTTTTTCCCTTTAAAGGAAAAATTGATTTTCTGGCCTTTGATTTTAACATGCTTATCTTTCAGCGTCGTAAGTCCGAAAGAGCCGTACAGTTTTTCATACGCATTGTTACCGATCCGGATATTGGTTCTCTGCATCAGGCTGACAATGAGTGCCAGAATCTTACGTTTTTCAAAATTACGTAATGCAAGGTCTTTTTCCACATGCAGTCTGATGTTGGGAAGGGCATAGCCGAACTGCAGCATCCTGTAAAACTTGGTATGGTTTCTCAGGGCATTCCATAGCGGATGGTAGCGGTACTGTTTCCTGTTTTTCAGATCGATGCCGGTAGCCTGAAGATGGCCGTTATCCAGAGCGCAAATCCAGACATTTTCCCAGGCGGGAGGAATGACCAGCTTGTTGATCCGGGTAATTTCTTCCTTGTTTTTGATCTTTTCCCCATCCCTGTAATACGCATACTTTTTACCGGCCTTCTTCCGGGTAATACCGGCTGTTTCTGCATCGGAGGTATAAATAAGATGTACCGCCTTTGCAGAAGCCACCGGATCTTTCATAATTTTTACAATTTTCGAGGGCTTCAGATGGGAAATAATTTCTAAGTCTGAATTTTCCATACGGTCTGGTTAAGAGTTCCTACCCCTTGAAAACAGCCATAAAATAACGGCTATCACGGCAACTACTACGATGATTCCCCACCACATTCCGGCCTTAAAAATTGTCTCTACTGCTTCGCAGCTTGTTAATGTCAGTAAACTCAGCATCGTGATGCTGTATAAGCTCCATTTTTTCATGATCGTTTATGTTTGGTTGTTATAATATTAATTAAATTCTGCTGTGGTCTGACCGCCAGTTCCTGATGGATTTCTTAATTTCATCCCCGGAAATATTTTCCTTTAATGCTTTTTCCAGAAGCGCTTTAAATTCATCATCGTGGGCAAACCGTAAGGCTGCAATCTGATTGAATGAGAGTCCGGCTTCGGCGGAATCGGACCGCAGCCCGAAAATTTCAAAATACCGTTGCCTAAATTCAAGCCTTACGATCCTGTCCTGAAGACCAAGCGCGTAATGCTGACGTACCATGATGGCAAGATACAGGATCAGGAATACCGAAACGGAAAACAGGATCCAGGGAAGCTGGTGGGTTTCATCATCCAGGCTTTTATAGATGCCGACTCCCAATAAAATAAGCAGCAACGGCAGATAAATAAAGTGATGCGGAGGATAAAATTTCCGGTGGTTTCTGTAATTCTGGTGTTCCATATTTCACCTTATGCAAGAACCCTTCCAAAATGTTAATTTTTGTGAAATAACGTGATGACCAGTCACCGGATCTTATTGTCAATAGTATCCGGAATAGATAGGCTGCTGTTGAATAATATGAAAGAAAATAAATGTAAAGACGTAAAAGTATAATGTAAAACATAAATGCAGAAATGAGGCTGAAGAATACTGCATAATGAATGAACCGGATGTCAGAGAGAGCCATTCTGCACAGGGATCACTGGTGGATCGGTTAAGAATCACGAAAAATACCAGGTTACGGTTTGCTTAAGGTGCGTTGTATTTATCGATGTTCCGGATTGATAACCGATATGATATTCGTACGTGATTTATTCAGTCTGGTTTTTAAAATCGGTACAGCCGCCGGGCAAACGCTAAAAATTCGTACCTTCACTTTTTTAAAAACAAGAACAAAATGACTTCAAAGGAAAAAGTGGCCGCACTCCGCGAAGAGATGCAGAAAAATAATGTGGATGCCTTTATCGTGTATTCTGCAGACCCGCACATGAGCGAATATCTTCCCCGGGAATGGCAGGAAAGAGCCTGGCTTTCAGGATTCCTCGGCTCTGCAGGTTTTGTGGTAGTTACCAAAGACAAAGCCGGGCTCTGGACAGACGGACGGTATTTCACCCAGGCCCCTATTGAACTGGACGGCTCAGGGATCGATCTCTTCAAAGACGGGATGGAAGGTACCCCGAATTATATCGACTGGATCATCTCCGAGATTCCCGAAAACGGGAAAGTAGCGGTGAATGCCATGGCCACTTCCCATGTCAACTGGGAACTGCTTACCCAAAAGTTAAATGCAAAGAATATTACCCTCGCTGATCTCCCGCTGCTGAAAGAAATCTGGAAAGACCGCGGGACCCCTTCGAAAAACCCGATCTATGTACATCCGGTAGAAAGAGCCGGGAAATCCGTAATTGATAAGATTGCAGCCATCCGCCAGAAGATGGAAGAGCAGGAAGCTACCGTACACGTAATCTCCAGCCTGGACGACGTGGCCTGGACCCTGAACCTGAGAGGCAGCGATGTAGAAAGCAACCCGGTGTTCCTGGGATATATGGTCATCACCAAGAACGAAGCATTCCTGTTTACCGATCTTGAGAAAATGGAAGTCGATGCCAGAAAACAGCTTGATGAAGCCTGGGTGAAGATGAAACCTTATGAAGAGTTTGCCAACTGCCTGAAAGAATTCAAGAATGAAAAGGTACTGGTTTCCCCTACGGCCAACCAGTCTATTTTCGAGCTTCTGAAAGAAGACAATCAGTTCATCAAGGCTGCGGTTCCGGGAAACCTGATGAAGGCGCAGAAAAACGAGGCTGAACTGGAAGGCTTCCGTAAAGTTATGGTACGCGATGGGGTAGCCATGGTAAAGTTCCTGTATTGGCTTACCCACCAGGCCGGAAAAGAAGCAATGACTGAGTATTCCATCGGGGAAAAGCTGAGAGGCTTCCGCGCAGAAGGAGAGAACTTTGTCGGGGAAAGTTTCGGAAGCATCGTCGGATACAAGGACAACGGTGCCATCATGCACTATTCCGCGAAAAGTGAAGGCAGCAAGGAAGTGACGAATGATTCCAGCATCCTGGTGGATTCAGGCGGCCAGTACCTGGAAGGAACAACGGATATTACCAGGACTTTCGCATTGGGAAGTGTTTCCGAAGACTTCAAAAGAAATTCCACGCTGGTGCTGCAGGGGCTTATCCGCCTGTCGATGGTGAAATTCCCCAAAGGGACAAAGGGCGTGCATCTGGATGCCATTGCCAGGCTGCCGCTGTGGATGGAAGGAAAAGATTTCAACCACGGGACCGGCCACGGTGTCGGAAGCTTCATGAATGTCCATGAAGGGCCTCAGAACATCAGGAAAGATATGAATCCGCAGGACCTTCTTCCGGGAATGGTGTGCTCCAACGAACCGGGATACTACCTGGAAGGCGAATACGGGATCCGTCATGAAAACCTGATTGCGGTGAAAGAAGCTGAGAAGACCATCCACGGTACGTTCTATGAATTTGAAACGCTGACGTTCTGCCCGTTCTTCAAGGATACCATTGTAAAGGAAATCCTGTCTGAAAATGAAATAGCCTGGCTGAATGCCTATCACAGCACCTGTGAAGAAAAGCTGGCTCCGTTCCTGGAAGGAGAAGTGAAAGAATGGTTCCTGGAGCTGGTAAGCCCGCTTTAGAAAACAGAAGATAAGAATGCAACGGCAGCCGTTGCGCAACATACCGGCCGTCAGGAATTTTCCTGACGGCTTTTTATATACGATGGTGACTGGTTTCGTCAGCAGTTCCGGCGATATATCAGTCAGGGAAGCCTGTTAGAATACAAAGAAAGAATTCCGGACCGGCCTGTTTTTCAGGAGCTGATTCCCGCTATCCACTGTATCTTTTTCGCCGCTGCCGGATGCCTTTACAGAAAAAGGATGCCGTTCCTATCGGGGCTAGGAGATAACCTGTTATTAAACAGTTCCGGGGAAATGTAAGGTTTGGTTTTATTTATGCTGAAGGGTCAATGGTCAATCCACTTTGCTGGTCAATGGTCAATTTAAACTCAGTCTGAAATTCACCTGCGGAGCAGAATTGACTTGCAGCACGAAACTCACCGTTTATTTGTCAATGGTCAATCCGCTTTGCTGGTCAATTGTCAATTTTTGGTCTGCTCTAAACAGCCTTTGTCGCTGGCGCGGGCGTCACGCCCGTGCCCACGCACAGTAATGTAAACAGATCTTCCGGCCCTGAGATGGCCAGACTAAACCTATAAGGTTTTAAAAACCTTATAGGTTTAGTCTGCAGTCCCTCTCTGAACGGTTCCGTATTGTAATCCTGATGCGAAAAACAGAATGTAGGCAAGGCTGCTGCAAAAGAAGGAAACTGCCGCCCTAGCCCGGATCCTAGCGGTTACCCCGCAGCAGGCAGCGGGAAAAGCCCGGACCCAGCCCGGAAAGAAAGGGCGCGAGGAGTATGAGCGGAGAGCCGGATCAAGCTCCTGAAAAAAACTGAATCTATTCAGAAGCCGATGGTTGAAAAAATTCGGGAATACCGATATTCACCGGATTGAGGAGTCTTTATGATCTGAAGGCCGGACATATCGCCCGCCGGGCATTTGGTTCCCGCGCGGCACCCGATTGCGGCAATAGACAAACGGTATGGCGGGTTGCGATTAAAAACCGTAAATTTGCAGCATGAATAACGATACGATTTGTGCGCTGGCCACGGCCAACGGCGTAGGGGCATTGGGAATTATCCGCGTTTCAGGAAATGAAGCTTTATCTGTGGTTCAGAAATCTTTTCCGGGGAAAAATCTGGCCAAACAGAAATCCCACACGATTCATTACGGCTATTTTATGGATGGGGAAGAGGCGATCGATGAGGTGATGCTGTCGATTTTCCTGGCGCCGAAGAGCTTTACAACCGAAAACTCCGTGGAGATTGTCTTTCACGGCTCGCCGCATATCGGGAAACGTATTCTGGAAACACTGATTAAAAACGGGGCCCGTATGGCCAAGGCCGGTGAATTCACCCTGCGGGCCTTCATCAACGGCCGGATCGACCTGTCTCAGGCCGAGGCTATTGCCGATGTGATTGCCTCCGAAAACGAAGCGTCAAGGAAAGTGGCCATCAGCCAGCTGAAAGGCGGCATCACCAACGAGATTTCCTTTCTGAGGACCGACCTGCTCAATTTCGTATCGCTGATCGAACTGGAGCTGGACTTTGCGGAAGAAGACGTGGAGTTTGCCGACCGCTCGGCCCTGACGCAGCTCCTCAACAAAATAGAACTGAAACTGAATTCCCTGATCGAAAGCTTCCAGTACGGGAATGCCATTAAAAACGGGACTGCCGTTGCCATCATCGGAAAACCGAATGCCGGGAAATCTACCCTGCTGAACGCCTTGCTGAAAGAAGAGCGGGCGATTGTGAGCAATATTGCCGGAACCACGCGGGATACGATCGAGGAAGTGTTGCACATCAAAGGCCATGCTTTCCGCCTGATCGATACCGCCGGATTGCGTGAGACGATGGATGAAATCGAAGCCATCGGGGTAAAAAAAGCCCGGGAAAAGGTAGCGAATGCCAATATCCTGGTCTACCTGGCCGATGCCGGAACCGCCGATTTTTCGGAAGATATCGAAATGATCCAATCGTTGGTACGCGATGACCTGAAACTGATCATCTGCGCCACGAAAATCGATGAGGTGATGCCGACCCAATATGAGAAAGTAGAAGATACTTTCCGACAGGCACTTACCCACGAATTTGATTTCATCAAAATTTCTGCCGTCGAAAACCAAAATATCCAGGATCTTAAAAACGAACTGTCTTCTTACGTGGAACAGCTGAAAGCTGCGGAAAACAATGTGGTCATCACCAACCAGCGCCACTTCGAAGCCCTCCGCAAATCCATGGACGCCGTCCACAAAGTCCATGAGGCCATCACCTTCCGTATCTCCACCGAACTCCTGGCCTACGAGCTGCGCAATGCGCTGGAACATCTCGGTGAGATTTCAGGGGAAGTGACGAATGATGAGGTGCTGGGGAATATTTTTTCGAAGTTTTGTATCGGGAAATAAATTTCATTCTCTTCAACCAAATTAATTCTATAAACCTTTCGGTTCTACGATAACTGTGAAAAGCCTTCTTTTGAAAAGAGGGCTTTTGCTCATGTAAGAAAATGGAAGAAGTGAATAATTTCTTTGCTCCGAATGTATTTATCAAATATTCTGCACATTTATCCTTTGCCATATCTCATACTTTATTAAATAGTCACTTTATTAGAAATTATACATCTGTTTGTTCATAGAAAAACAGAGCACCTGCTCCTCAAAATAGATTTTTACAGATTCAAGATATTTTCTATTTAACATAATTCATTTTGTCGTTTAATATTTTGTTTTACAATGTTTTAAATGGGTAATTTGTCTCGAAAGAATTAATATTTTATGATACCACATTTCCGGAAAATTTGTAAATTGCATTTGACACAAAAAAATAGGAATGATGGTGTACAGATTATTTCCAGGACAAACCCTTGCCGGACTGTGTGAGGAACTCCGTATCGAAAACCCTGAATACCTGCTGGATTTCCATAACCGGCACTGCCCTGCAGCAGAGCGCTCCGAAGGAAATCTGATTGGAGGGACCCGGTTTTTTATTCCAACCGCTGAGGAGGTGGCCGAAATCAACCGCAACATACGGGAGAACAACGAAAGCTTTTATGATTTTCCGGCTGACGGCAGGTTCCCGTGGAACTATCCGGGGTGGGAAGGAATGTACCATATTTCCCGGACCTGTTATTTCAATGATGACATCGCCGGTACCTATGAGCAGGATATCCGTCTGGATTTTGAAGGGGTAAGACACGGTCTTTACCATTACCTGCTTACAGCTTCTGATTTCAGGAAAAACGGGGACCTTTCAGACAGCAAGATTTCGACATTAGCCGGAATGTGCATGGAAAACCTGTATCCGGTGCGGATGATGGTTACCCCACAGGGCAAAATTCACAAAGCAGCGCTGACCGGCAGCCCGGAACTGCTTGTTTCCGGATGGGAAGCCATAGAACAACACTTTGAAGACCATTATGCGTTGAACTATATCGGGACCCTGAAGAAGATGGCTGAAGATCCCGATGTAATTTCCGGGAGATTCAGCTGTACTTTACTGAGCTCATTGCTGTTCGGTCCATTTTATGAGATGAAACTGGAGGACTGGACCGGTTCGCCGGCCTATCGTGCCTTTTATCCCTGGATAGCTGAAGCACAGCCGGTCTGCTTTGAGCTCCGGAATACCCTTCTTCCCAAAGAACATCCGGGAGACGGATTCATCAGGATCAGGCAGGCAGGCATTTCCTGTGATCCCCGGAGCCTGGAAGACCTTTTTATTATGGATCCGGACTATAGCCCAACAGTTGCTCCGGATGAACATTCCATAGACTGTGAGCATTATTCCGAATATACGTTCAGCAGGAAAGACTATACCTTACGGAGAATAGAAGCCGTTTTTAAAAATTTCGCCAATGGGAATACCGGGAAAGAGGTTTTTTTACTTGAAAGAGCGGCAGATCATTCTTAAATCCATAAACACAATCATACGATGTCAGAAAATTCATCACCCCACAACAGCAGGCACTTCGTTGTCGCAAGAGGGAAAGCGGTGTGCAGTAAAGGAACCGCATTTCCCGGTTTTAACGTCACTTCCCATCAGAAACATTACTGGAATGACGAAGAAGGAACCTCCGCTTACCTGGCTGTAACGGAAGAAGACGTCGCCTTTCAGCCTTCCACGGCTCCTTTCGGAAGCTGTTCATTGCAGAATGGGAATCCGTGTGTTTTTGCACCCGCCGGGAAATGGCAGAATACCTATGATAAAGTGAAGGTCATGGGAAAAAGCTGTGTTACGGAGATTTCCGAACTGATGTGCACAGCAGGCGGAAAGATTACTGTCATGCAGCATGGGCAGACGTCAGAAATGACCCGTCAGAACATAAGAAATGCCGACCCGGAAGAGCAGCGGAACATCAATCCGGTCTTTCACTACGGGGAATTCCGGGATGAGCAGGACGATGACCCGGGAATCTGTATATAATAAACACAGAGTTACACAACTTATGAGAAAATTAATGATTTCAGGAAATACCCGTCCCGTGATCGGGCAGAAAGAAATGTACTCCGTTTCTTTCGCCGATGAAAATAATGGCCATCTTCATGAGCATTGGCTGAACCCGTCGGGCCTGCTGTATGAAAACCCTTTACAGGCTTCCGGAACACACTGGGAAGTGATGGTGAAGACCGGAACAGACTGGCGGAAAGGCGGAAGTGCTAAAGAAGGACAGACTGTTCCGTATACCTTCGGGCAGAAAAGCCTGATGCACAGAGGGATCAAGATCGTTGCACGCCAGGGGCAGCATACGGCGGAGCTGGTCGTTTATCCGCAGCGGGCAAAAGAACCGAAACTCCTGAAAGTGGAGCTTCTGGATGTCAATTACCGGCCGTTGCCTAAAGGAAAGGTCCTGAGTTACCGGGACACCGTTATCGCAAGGGCCTGTTGCGTGGAAATGTTCAATATGCAGGTGGCTTTTACCCTATGAGAAGACGATGCTCGGGGGCCGGGACATAACCCTGCTGTCAATGCCCTGAATAAAATCAACCTGATTCCTCTGCTGGGGATTGTCAATAGCAGAGGGGTTGCGGGAGTGGTGTTCAGGCTGCCGTCGTATACCATGGCCGTTGTGATCGCCAATGCGCGGATGGCACCGGGTGACATAAGTGAAGGAGCGGCCCATGAATATTATGTGACGGCAGATGTGGTCAGCCGAGGCATACAGAAAGCCAGCCCGAATATGAATGTGGCCAATCCTATGCGTCATCCGGATCCTCCTTTACAAAACAAGCTGCCGGAAAGGAAGGCTGCACGCCCTCCGAAGGCGAAACCCGTTCCGGAAAAGCCAAAGCCCCATCCCGATTCTCCGAAATTTCCTGTCACCACAGGCGGGGAAAGCCGGCGTGACGACCGGGAACAGCTTTTGCAGGCCGAATTTGTAGATGCGGCCGGCAAGAGGCTTCATTCTTCCAGGGTGGGGAGCACGGCGGTTATGAAGATCACGGCCCGGAACATGAACCATAAAAAAGTCAGGGTAAAAGTCTGGGAACAGGACAACCTTCTCTGGACCCATGACCTGATCTATGACAGCAGCTGGATACTGACAGGCGACGAAAATTACATCCGCCTGCAGCTTACAAAAAAAATGTTTGATAAGGCCAGAGACGGCGGTACGGACAGCAGCCGGCAGGATTATTTCATCGAGGTGATCCACCATGAAACCTCCGTAACTTCTGAGGTACTGCCCGTTTCACTGGATGCTGTACCCATGAAAGCGGAGAAAGGGAGGAGCGTGAGTGTGGTTGATGAACCGGAGCAAACCAAGACAGGTACCACGTGTATCTGTAAAGAACAGTACAGGGATTTGGTTTGGGGAGGAAAGGTAAGCTGTGAATTCAGGAGAAAAGTTGTTGAAATCTCTAAAAGACAAGGTTTTGATGCCGATAATTTTATGACAGCAATGGCTCATGAAACGGGTGGAACTTTTGATCCAACTTGTGGAACATTCAAAAAACATAAAAATGAGGAAAAAGAAGGCTATGTTGGATTGATACAAATTGGAAAAGATGCTGCTAAAAATATAGGAACAACAAGAAGCCACTTAATAAAAATGAATCAGATAGATCAGTTAGATTACGTTGAGAAGTATTTAGCAAAAAAGAAAGGCAAACTGAATACTTTATCAGATTTTTATTTGGCAATATTATTTCCTATTGACTGTGGTAAAGGAAATGAACCCAATCATATTGTGTTTGATAACAGTTTACCTATTTCTTACAAAAATGGTAAACTAATAAAAGATTTAAATTATTGGAGAAATGTAGCTTACTCTGCCAACCCCATTTTTCATAAAGAAGGTAAAGAAGAAAGTGGTAAAACATATGTTTGGGAAATAACAAAAAATATACAAATTTGGTATGAAAAAGAAAAAAATAATAAAGTCCAAAATTTTATATGTGATAAGAAAATATTAGTTACTAAACCGTTGTCTATTAAAGGTACTTGGAATGTGGTGGTAACAGAAAAATATACAGGTAGTAAATGTAAACATATTGAAAAAACACCTGTTAGACCTAATTGTCGAAGAGGTAAAATTGAAGTATATGATCATAATGGGAAAGAAGTTCTATCTATTTCTGACTGTTTACTGGAAGGTATAGCAGGTGAAAATAGAAATATAACCGATTCAGATGCACCATTTGGTACATATCAAATTTCATCAGCACCATTTATTATGGGTTCATCATCTGGAGATAAACGTACCTCGTACGGACCAAATCCTCGTTTATCATTTGAGCCTATTAAAGGATCAGGAGATGAAGCTGATAAAAGCGGACGTTCTTTAATAAGAATACATGGAGGAAGACAGGAAACTAAAATATTTACTGCAAGAACTAATCCAAATTTATTAAGGACCCATGGTTGTATTAGGATATGGGATTCCGATGCAAAAAGATTCTACGACTGGTGGGTGGAGTATCATACAAATTATCCAAACATCAAACCGGGTAAGTTAATTTTAAAAAGATAATAAAATGGTACATAAATTATTGAAAATATTTTTTTTAGGATTCTTATCGGTTATAAGTAATTGTCAAAATAAAGAAAATAATAAACACCAGATGATCAACAATACGAATAAAGTAAGTGAAAATAAGAGATTAAAAGATGGTATAACTATAAGAACATCACTCTTTGAAACAGATGATATTAGCTTAAAACAGTATAAATATAAAGAAACTTATTTGGAAGATATTTATATAAACGATTTATTAGATAACAACTACAGGGAAAACTTTTTCAGGTATTTGAAAAACCGTGAGAATGAAGACGATTTTAAAACTACATTATTTGTAAAATTATTAATGATCAGAATTCAGCAACTAAAAGACAGCAATGCTTTTTTCCTGTTATCAGAATGTTCAAAAATTCCTGAATTATCTTTAGATGGAATAGAATTATTACATGAATATTTGATAGAATTGTTTCTTACAGATCCAGCTTTCTTTATAAAGCAAGGCACTAAATATAATGATAAGGGTATTGTTGATTATATCATGTCGGAAAGCGAAGATTATCTGGTTCCACAACTTTTTTTCGCTGAAAATATGGGATTTATTGTAGGGAATGAGAAAAAAATATTATTAAATAAAGAATTTGAAAATGAAATAAGGGATAAGAATTTAAGTTTACAATTAAAGAAATTCCCAAAATCAGATATTAAATTTTCTCCGTCTTTATATTCGGGATGGGAAAATAAAACGGTCAGGTTTACAAATATATATGAATTATTTTTTAGTGATGAGTTCACTACCCATTTAAATACAATGGAATCGATATATTTTAAGGTTAATATTTTGCCTACTTTAAAGAAGTATATAATTAATACCAATGATAGTGTACAGATTTATACCATTCAGGATCCCGACGGATTTACAAATCTCCGCAAAGATAAAAGCGCGTCATCTGAAATATTACAGAAAATAAATTCAGGAGAGCATATTGGCGTTTTAGATAATTCCGGAGAGTGGATTTTAGTAAAGACCAAAGAGGGAAAGGAAGGGTATGTCCATAGAAGCAGAGTAAAATATTAATCTTTGTGACCATTATTTATAAATGTATTAATTAGTACTCATGTCTATATATTTTATATTAATATTTGCCTGATTATTTACTTAAAATATTTATTTTCAAATATTTAAATGTTTTTTAATAATGTAAACTAATTGAGACCAAGTACTTAGATTAAAATACATATCATTAATGCGTGGACAGCACCGGGTGACAGAAGTGAAGGAGCGGCCCATGAATATTATGTAACGGCAGATGTGGTCAGCCGAAACATACAGAAAGCCAGCCCGAATGTGAATATGGCCAATCCTATGCATCATCCGGATTCTTTACAAAGCAATACGCCGGAAAGAAAGGCTGCACGCCCTCCGAAGGTAAAAGCCGTTCCGGAAAAGCCAAAGCCCCGTCCCGATTCTCCGAAATTCCCTGTCACCATAGGCGGGGAAAGCCGGAGTGACGACCGGGAAAAACTTTTGCATGCCGGGTTTGTGGATGCGGCCGGCAACAGGCTTCATTCTTCCAGGGTAGGAAGCACGGCGGTCATGAAGATCACGGCCCGGAACATGAACCATAAAAAAGTCAGGGTAAAAGTCTGGGAACAGGACAACCTTCTCTGGACCCATGACCTGATTTACGACAGCAGCTGGATCCTGACAGGCGATGAAAATTACATCCGCCTGCAGCTCACGAAAAAGATGTTTGACAAGGGCAGAGACGGCGGCACTGACAGATATGTAATATTAGCTATTCATATACGAGGAATAAGCAATATATATGGACATGCAATAGAATATTATGATACAGACAGATTAGTAAAGTATGGTTTTACTAAAATAGGTACAGATTTAAATTCTAGACAATTAAAAAAGAGCTATTATAGCTTTTGGATCTGTTA
>NZ_CAJYMO010000256.1 GCF_913776365.1 uncultured Chryseobacterium sp.
CATAAGCTGGAAGAACAGGATAATCTGTACACCCTTTTTACCAGAGGCATCAGGAAAAAGGAGCTGATTGATGAAAAACAGGTGATTTCCGCCATTCAGAAGTCGGTGAATCCTTATACGGATTATCATGAATTCCTGTCGCTGGCGCAAGAAGACGGGCTGGAATTTATATTTTCCAATACTACTGAAACAGGGATCGCTTATAACGGGTCTGAAGATTCCTATCAGGGCCCGCACAGGAATTTCCCGGCAAAGCTAACCGTGCTGCTCTATGAAAGGTTCAAACATTTTGACGGTGCAGCTGATAAAGGCGTGCGGATCATTCCGTGTGAGCTGATAGAAGACAATGCTTTTGCCCTGAGGGACATCATTATTCAGTATGCCAGGCTCTGGAATCTGGAAGAAGGGTTTGTGCAATGGATTAACCAACATAATTTTTTCCACAATACACTGGTAGACCGTATTGTTCCCGGTTATCCTAAGGACGATGCCGCATCCTATGAAGACAGGCTGGATTATGAAGATCAGATGATGGTAGTTTCGGAGGCGTTCCTGCTGTTCGTTATTCAGGATGCCGGAAATTTAAACGCGAGGATTCCTTTTGACAAAATCAATGAGCAGATCCTGGTGGTAGACGACATCCGGCCGTACCGCCTGAGAAAAGTCAGGATCCTGAACGGCGGCCATACCCTGATGCTGGCTCCGGCTGTTTTATCAGGACAGGAAACGGTAAAAGAAGCAATGGACCATCCGTTCATCAGCACATTTCTGAACAATGCCATCTTTCATGAGGTGAATCCCACCTTAGGATTGAATGAAACCGAACTGAAAGAATTTGCGGAAGAGGTTTTCGACCGGTTCAGGAATCCTTTCATCAAACATCATCTTTCAAGCATTGCCCTGTATTTCATTTCCAAATTCAAAGTAAGGGTATTGCCGAGCCTGCTGCGGTATATTGAAATAAACAACCGGTTACCGCTTCATTTAACCTTTTCCCTGGCGAGTCTTATCCGTTTTTATCAGGGAAGCTTTGCTGATAAATCCCTACCTTTGAACGATGATGAGGCAGTGGTCAGCCGGTTCAGGGAAATCTGGGCGAATGAAGAATATCCTGTGATTTCCGGACTTGCGTTAAGCGAAGAAAGCTTTTGGGATACCGACCTTACGCAGGTGCAGGGACTGAAAGAAGCCGTAGCGAAAGCACTGTATGAAATTGATCGTCACGATATGGAGACGGCCTACAAAAACTTCATCCAATATTTTTCTTAAACATCATGCAGAAGAAAGTACTGAAAGTAAACCCCAAAGACAACGTCATCGTCGCTTTGCTGGACCTTCCTGCCGGAACACCGGTTCAGCTCGATGGTATGGAATATACCATGCTGAAAGATACGAAAGCAAAGCATAAATTTGCCGCAGCAGATTTTCAGGAAGGAGACCACATCATTATGTATGGCGTAATCGTAGGAAAAGCAAACCGTTTTATTGCAAAGGGCGAGGTCATTACTACGGAAAACGTAAAGCACCAGAGTGCAAAAGTAGAAGGCAAAACCGGTACATTGGGCTGGACGCCGCCTGATGTGGAACAGTGGAAAGACCGCACGTTCATGGGGTATCACCGTGAGGACGGGCAGGTAGGAACGGAAAATGTATGGCTCTTTTTCCCGCTGGTATTCTGCGAGAATAAAAATATAGAAACCTTAAAGAACATCTTTGAAAAAGAACTGCTGCATGAGAAGGCCAGCAAGCACCAGCTCCTGCTCAGGTCACTGCTGAACGGCGGTTCGGGTACTGATGTTGCAGTGGAAGAAGAAAAACAGGACACCAGGATCTTCAAAAATATCGATGTCCGTTTCATTACGCACCAGGGTGGCTGCGGCGGGATCCGCCAGGATGCTGAAGCTTTGGGAAGGTTGTTTGCGGGTTACGTCAACAACCCGAATGTGGCGGGAGCCACCGTTCTCAGCCTGGGCTGCCAGAACCTGCAGGTCCAGATCTTTATGGATGCCCTGCATGCCCTTGCACCCGATAATAAAAAACCGATTGTCGTATATGAACAGCAGAAATCAGGAACCATTGATGAAATGCTGACCGGCGTCATCAGGGATTCCTATGAAGGCATTAAGAAAGCCAATGAAACGGAGAGAAAACCGGCCCCTATCACCAGACTGAACATCGGTCTCGAATGCGGCGGCTCCGACGGTTTCTCCGGAATTTCCGCAAATCCTGTACTGGGTGAAGTGTCCGATATTATGGCTGCCATAGGCGGAACCACCATGCTTGCCGAATTCCCGGAATTGTGTGGGGTAGAGCAGGAACTGGTGAACCGCTGTGTGAATGATGAAGACGGCATAAAATTCCTGAAGCTGATGAAAGACTTTGAGAATTCCGTTGTGGCCGCAGGGTCAGGATTCGATATGAACCCATCGCCCGGGAATATCAAGGACGGACTGATTACCGATGCCATGAAATCGGCAGGGGCTTCCAAAAAAGGAGGATCGGCACCTATTGTTGAAGTCCTGGATTTTACGGAATATGCCACCAGACCCGGACTGAACCTCCTCTGCACACCGGGCAATGATGCGGAATGTACTACTGCACTGGTAGGATCCGGAGCTACCGTTGTCCTCTTTACCACCGGCCTCGGAACACCAATGGGAAATCCGATTGCCCCGGTAGTGAAGATTTCTTCCAATACCGCATTGGCGGAAAAAATGCCGGACATCATCGATTTCAATACCGGAACGGTTATCAGCGGGGAAAAGACCATTCCCGAAACGGCAGAAGAACTTCTGGAGTTCATCATCAGGGTAGCCAGCGGCGAAGTGAAAACCAAAGCCGGCGTACTGGACCAGCATGACTTTATTCCCTGGAGAAGAGGAGTCAGCTTATAGTTTAGATTTAATAATTATTGTTAGTAATTATATAAATATTAGGGTTGAAAATGCTTCCTGCTTCGGTTAGGAGGCATTTTCTTTTTGCAGATCAGATGTCGCGGATTTAAAATCCGTGACATCATATAGACATACATTCATGTCCGTTTTGAAGATTTCCGGATATACAATTGCGGTTCCAGCACCACTTTTTTCTCAATGGAGATCCCGGAGCCATTTTCTCTGATTCTTTCTATGAACACCTGCCCTGCAAGTTTCCCCATGGTGACCGGTGTCTGGTCCACCGAGCTGATCGGCAGTTCCATGAACTGGGTGAACGGCTCATTGGAAAACCCGATGACCGCTACCTCCTGCGGGATTTTGATTTTCCGCTTTTTCAGTTCCTGGCAGGCACCCAAAGCGGCAAAGTCGCTGGAAGAAAAGATCGCGTCAGGCACGGATTTCCTGCTCCATAAAGTTTTAATGGCCTCGATTCCTGAGTCGATGGAGCTTCCGGTAGCCATGATGTTTTCTTCCTTTACGGGAAACTGGTGGTCCAGTAAAGCCTGCCGGTAACCATTCAGACGGTGCTGGTAGATTTCCAGGTTCAGGTCACCGGAAAAGTGGCAGATGTTTTTATAGCCTTCACTGATCAGGTGCTGGGTTGCCATATAACCGCCTCGGTAATCATCAATTACCACTGTGCTGATTCCCGGGATGTCTTTTTTACGGTCAAAGAAAATGATCGGGGTATTGGAGGTATCCAGGATGTTCCGGATATGCTCTGTGTCCAGGGTCGTCCTGGAAACCGACATGAAGATGCCGTCCACCTGGGCATTCAGCAGGGTATTCAGATGCCTTTTCTCAATCATTACATCTTCGTGGCTCTGGCATATAATGACGTGATAGCCGTGAGGCGACAGCTCCTCTTCAATACCACGGATGACCGATGAGAAGAAATTGGTGTTGATATAGGGCACAATAATTCCTACGTTTTTTGTTTCCCCGCTTTTCAGCGCTTTGGCCAGGTTGTTCTGTTTATAGTTCATCTCTTTGGCGGTGGCCTTCACCAGGTCCTTGGTCGCCTGGCTGATTCTGGGATGGTCATTCAGTGCCCTGGAAACGGTGGCCACACTTACGTTGAGCTTTTTCGAGATGTCATAAATGGTGGCACTTTTTTTATTCATAGGAGTTTTTTGCAAAATGCCGCCGGATTGCGGAGGGCATACGTTAAAGACGTAAATTTAATCAAAATTCCAGCTCCGGAAAGCAATTATTCTGTCTTTTCGGAGAGATTGTAAAAAGTTCCGGATAATGGTCCTTCCGGTCTGTTGTTTTCCGGGCAAAAAGATGCAAAAAAGACAGTTTAAAAGCTGATTCCCAACGGAAGCAATAGTGGAAACCCAAGAGTTCGGGAAGCGGATTTCTCATTCAAAATGCTGAAACAGGCCGGATACAGGAGGTCAGGTCAAATAAAAAGACAGGACTGTCTGTTCACAGACGGTCCCGTAGTAATTGATATGCCGGAAGACAGTGGGCTGGTTAAGAGCTTGGCCACAATCCTTCGTATGCTGCATTCCCATAGTTGATTTTTTCCGCGCTCACTACAAAACTGATATACATTGAGTTTTCATCGGTGGCGTCGAATTCCACCTGATGCTGGATTACATATCCGTTTTCCCAGTTCAGGGTAATCAGTGTTCCTTCTTCATGGGATTTGTTGAAGGTAATTTCGCCGGAAGTCGGTTTGTATTTTCCGTTCAGCAGGGATTCCAGGATGTCGGATTTTTCTGTTGCCTCGATGGTCAGTTTAATGATTGCATTAGACGGGTCTGAAGCCACGCGTCCCGAAACATCCGTTGATCTTGAAACGCTGTAGTTCAGCTTTAGTAATTTCTGTCCTTCACTGCCGTTGAATTTTAAGATTCCTCTCGAATTTAATGCCATGATTTGTAAATTTTAAATGTTAATATTCTGATAAGTGATTGATTTTGTATAACCCAAAGATAATAAGGGATTTTTTACGGACATCAGTTTTATTCCGTTATCTGAAAATTTGTAGTAGTTCTACGATTTGATGTCGTAGTTTTACGACAGGCCGTGAGCACCCAGAATTAGCAGGACCTGATGCCTGCGTTGCAGTCTCAAAAAATGAAGACCGCACTGCTTCACTGCTCAGTTATTCTCTTTTCGGATCAGATCCAACCGATACGGGATGAGAAAGTCTTCCGGTATGTTTTCAAGGAGAAACAGCATCCATTTTCAGCAGATCAGAAGCAACCGGTATTCGCCTTCGTTTTCTATGGGTGCCCTGTGGACGCAGGGCAAAACCTCCTGTTGGGGATGATCTACGGCGAGCCGCCAGAGATGGCCGTTTCCCAGATTGATGGGCTGTGCATCAGGCTGGGCCTGGTAATGGAGGTCAAAAAAACATTCTTGCAAGAAATCTTCAAATTCTGCCTCCGGACCGTTATGCAGCTGCCGGAGCTTTTCCCGGATTTCAGGGACCAGGATTTTCTGTGTCACCTGATCATTGGCAATCATATCGCTGGCAGCTCCGTGATAGGTGCATAGGAATGTATCCGTTCCTATGGGCGAACGGTCTACATGGTAAGAATAGACATCCGTGGAGAAAAAATCCAATTCTTCGTCCCGCTCATAACATCTAAGTAAATTCAGGGAAGGCAAAGCACCAAAACCGGTAAGCCGCCGGAGGTCACTCAGGATGATTTCCCTTGCGGTATTTCCCTGTTCTGAAAGGGAGAGGGCCAAAAGATCTTCAGCAGAAACTTCGGTAATATCTTCTCCTAATTGAAGCTTGGATACAATTTCCTTAAAATCTCCGGCCAGGCTTCTCGGCCAGCAGAGGGCATTTACAAGCCCGCTGAATTCCGTATGCACCAGTCCGGAAAACGAGGAAACCACACCGATCTGCGGATGATCGGGCAATTGATAATCGGAAAGGAAATTCATGCTGTCAAAATTAGCTGCAAAGATAGTAAAAGAGTGGTTTATCAGGGTGGTGATTCATTGATATGCAGGCAAAATCATAAATCAGGTCTGGGCCAGGGGAAAATCCGGGAACTTTCCTGTCAGCAAGCATGATGTGCTGAATACTGATGAAAGAAGAGGTTTGATTTCTTTTTTTACCTGAAAGGATCTGTATCTTCTTAAAAAACAATAATAGGATCTCAGGATCAATGAAACTGAAATAAGATTTAGTCTGAAGAATTTTTTCTCGTAGAAGGTTACACTGAATCTTCTTTATGTAAATGGTGCCGGTAATCCCTTATAAGCTGTCTGAAATCCGGTTTTAAGACCTTTCTGCTTATTGAAAATGAGCAGCATTAGTGCAGGGTTGGTATGGATCGGAATTCCGGTGCAGAGGATAATGTTGATCTGCATCGGCTGCGGGCTGATGAATTATGAACCTGCTGTAATCTGCTGCAAAAGTAAAATACAAGAGGTCTACAGCAGCCTGATGGAACCATGATTACATCTTAAACAAATCCTGACCAAATATTTTCCGTGTGATTACCTTTCAATTCATTTATGATTTCAGGCATAAAAAGTCGTACATTTACTTCTGTGGTATCAAGATTGATAAGTACTAACGGAACATTTCATAACTGGCCTTTACATTATGGTAAATCTTTCTTATGATATAATCTTCCCGACTGTATATAATCAGAGACACCATCCGGAAAATCACAGCAATGCATATGAAAACCTTTAGTCCAGAAAACAAATCCGTGCAGACAATAGAGATTGTCAGAATGAAAGGGAATCATGGTATTTCCTGTACTGATGAGGTTTCAGTAGAGGAGCCGCTTGAAATCAGGGTTTCATATGAATCGGAAGGGGAAAGGCATACGCGGAATATTTCCGTTACCATGCGCACGCCCGGGAATGATGCTGAACTGGCAATCGGATTCCTGTTTACGGAAGGGATTATCTCAGATCCGCAGCAGATTAAACGGGCATCTCATCTGCCGGCAGCCTGTTCTGTAAACACCGGAAATGTAATTACCGTTGAGCTTGCCGACGGATGTATGCCGCAGCTGATGAATGCGGACCGGAATTTCTATACCACTTCCAGCTGTGGGGTATGCGGCAAAGGGTCGATTGAGGCTATCAGAACCGTCAGTCCTTTTCCGCATACTGAAAGGAAAAAGCAACGGGTTACCCTTGGAGTCCTTTATGAATTGGCGGAAGAGCTGCGGACCTTTCAGAATAACTTCAGCGCAACCGGCGGGATCCATGCTTCCGGCCTGTTTGATACCAGCGGTCATCTTCTGATCGTAAGGGAAGATGTAGGAAGGCATAATGCATTGGACAAGCTGATCGGAAGTGCTTTGCGTAACGGGCAGCTGCCTCTGCGGGAACAGATTCTGGTCCTGAGCGGAAGAGCCAGTTTTGAACTGATCCAGAAAGCAGCAATGGCAGGGATTTCTGCTGTTGCTGCTATTGGTGCTCCATCAAGCCTTGCGGTAGAGCTGGCGAAGGAGTTTGATATGACCTTACTGGGATTTCTCAGGGACAACCGGTTCAATATATACAATGAAAGCAGCCATATTGAAATCATTACGGAATGATAATAAAAAACAGACACGGATCTTACATGAAATTTTTTGCCCTCCGGAAATAAAGAGCCGTAAACTAAAACTTTACGTTGATATGGCAACAGACACAGCAACAGATCATACACTGAAATAACAGCATCACAATGAAAATAAGAATAAAAGACAACAGCATACGTTTCCGCCTTTCCCAATCCGAAGTAACGGAACTGGGAGCAACAGGCATGGTCTCCGGTTACACCGAGTTTCCTGGCCAGACCTTCACCTATGCCATCGAAAGAACGGAGGATCATCTGCTTTCCACAGCATTTGCTGAAAACAGGATCGTCCTCAGGATGCCGGCCGCTATGGTAGAAGAATGGATAGCTACGGAACGCATCGGATTCGACGGGCAGGCCGGAAAAGTGAAAATATTAGTCGAAAAGGACTTTGTCTGTCTGGACAACACTCTTGAAGATCAGAGTGACAATTACCCGAATCCTAACGCCAAATGCTGACCGCATTTTTATCACCACAATAATATGGAAAACAATAGTTTAAATAAAAAGAAGGGAGATTCCGGCCCGTCACCTGCAGCACAGCCGCCTTACCGTCTGGCAGAGCTCAAACTCAATGCGCCTGAAAGATGGGCGGCCGGGGTACCGGCTGTGATGCATTCCATACAGCAGCTCGTACGGGATGCTTCCACACTGCGGGGCGGAAGGGCGCTCTTCAGCATGAACCAGTTCGGCGGGTTCGACTGTCCCAGCTGCGCATGGCCCGAACCTGACCGCGACCGGTCCCCGGTAGCAGAATATTGCGAAAGCGGAGCAAAAGCTCTTGCCGAAGAAGCCACTTCAAAAAAGATCGGGCCTGATTTCTTCAGGGAAAACTCCGTATACGATCTTTCAAAAATGACCGATTATGAAATCAGCCAGCTCGGAAGGATCTCCGAGCCGATGTATCTTCCCAAGGACGGAACGCATTATCAGCCCATCAGCTGGGATGCTGCCTTTGAAAAGATCGCAGAAAAGCTCAACAGCCTGGAGTCGCCGGATGAAGCCATGTTCTATACCTCCGGACGAACCAGCAATGAAGCCACCTGGGTCTACCAGCTTTTCGGAAGGGAATTCGGAACCAATAATTTCCCCGACTGTTCCAATATGTGCCATGAAACCTCCGGATATGCCCTGACCCGCTGTATCGGCTTTGGAAAAGGAACGGTAAAACTGGAAGATTTTTACGATACCGACCTCATCATTATCATCGGCCAGAACCCCGGAACCAACTCCCCCAGAATGCTTTCCGCACTCACTAAAGGAAAGAAGAATGGCGCCAACATCATGGCTATCAACCCGCTTCCTGAAGCCGGGCTTATGGCCTTTAAGGATCCACAGAAACCGCTGGCCCTTATCAGTAAGCCCTTTGAACTTTCAGACCTCTACCTGCCGGTAAAGATCAACGGGGATATGGCACTGCTCAAAGCTTTACAGATCCTGCTCCTGGAAGAGGAAGAAAAAAATCCGGGTAAAGTAATCGATCATGATTTTATAAATAAAAAGACCGGCGGCTTTAAGGAGCTTACCGAAGAACTGAAACGTTACGACCTGAATTTCCTTGCAGAACAATGTGGCATTTCCCCGGAACAGCTGAGGGAAGCTGCCCGGATGATTGCGGTCCGGAAAAGGATCATCATCTGCTGGGGCATGGGCATCACTCAGCAGCGTAATGGTGTCGATATGATTTATAATATCGTTAACCTGCTCCTGATGAAAGGAAGCATCGGCATCCAGGGCGGCGGGTTGTGCCCGGTTCGGGGCCACAGCAATGTCCAGGGGAACCGCACCCTGCTGGTCAATCACAAGCCTACTGAGGAACAGCTGGATACGCTGGAGAAATTTTATGGTTTCAAGCCGCCGCGGGAGCATGGCTATGATGTGGTAAAAGCGATAAGGGCAATGCATGACGGAAAGGTGAAATTCATGTTCTGTATGGGCGGCAACCTGCTGTCTGCTGCTCCGGATACCACCTATACCGCAGAAGCGATGCGCAAGCTGGAGATGTCGGTCCTGGTATCGATCAAGCTTAACCGCGGACATCTGATCCATGGGAGAGAGGCCCTTATCTTGCCTGTTATTTCCCGGAGCGAAAAAGATGTGGTGAACGGGGAACTGCAGTATGTCAGCACCGAAAACTCCATGGGCGTGGTGGAATCGTCAAAAGGAGTACTGGAGCCTGTTTCGGAACATCTCATCAACGAAACCCATGTCGCCTGCAGAATGGCAAAAGCCGTGCTGGGAGAACGCTCCGTTATCAACTGGGACCGGTTCATCAACAGCTATGATGCCATCCGCGATGATGTTTCGCAATGTCTTCCAGGTTTTGAAAACTATAACGAAAGAGTGGTACAGGACGGTGGATTCTATCTTCCGAACGCCCCACGGGACGGGAAATTCAACAGTGAGCATTTCCCGGGAAAGGCTGCGTTTAACATTACCCCTGTTCCGGACAATTCCCTGGCAGACGACGAGTACCTGATGGCGACTACCCGTACCCATGATCAGTTTAACACCGTAGTTTACGGACTGGATGACCGTTACCGGGGAATTTTCAATGAAAGGAGAATTGTCATGATGAATGAAAAGGACATTGAAAATGCCGGATTGAAAGAGGGAGAGAAAGTTGATCTTTTCAATTACGATGACGGTATTGAACGTATCGCACCGCTATTCATTGTGGTAAAATATGCGATCCCTCAGAAAAGTACCATGACTTATTTTCCGGAGACCAATGTCCTGGTTTCTATCAACAACGTGGTAGACGGAGCCAATATGCCGGCTTCTAAATATGTCCGCATTAAAATCAGGAAGCACGATCCTGAGATTTATCAGAAAATCGGGGAACATATCGCTGCTGCTGCCGGTACAGCTCAGTAATAAATTATATTTCAATGCACGGATAAAATATCGTCTGTGCATTGAAGTTTTTAGGAGATGAAAGTTTTATTTCAATACTTTCAGCCCCCTTCGAAAAACACAATTTTACTGTTGTTTTCTTCTGAATTTTCTTCCTTTCCCTTAAGCCTTTTCCATACCCTTTCCTGTTTTATCCGTTTTTCTGCTTATCTTCCTGAATCATCATTATTTTTTAATCCTGAATGAAAGTTCGCTTGGTTGCAGATGGTGATTTTTTTTCATCAGCGTTTTCTCAGCCATTAATTAATGTTTTACTGAGTATCCTTCAGAATCTGCTGGATCTCTGCTGCCTCTTCAGGTGTATTGACATTTCGCAGCACTTCTGGATTTTCGGGTTTCAGCAAGAGAACATCATTGCTCATCAGAAACTTCCTTGGCGAACGGCTTCCTGTTTTCAGGAAATCCAGGAGCAGTGGGAAACTTTTGGGCTCCCAGATGGCGGCCAGCGGTTCCGGACCTTGGTCCACCGGGCTCTCGTAAACCGTGGCGGTCTTTTCCGGATTCCTGTACCGGACCAGCAAGTCCAGCGCCTTCTCATCCAGCAGCGGCAGATCACAGGCAACCACCAGCCAGGCTGCTTCTTTCCGGGATTGAAATGCCGAAAGGATGCCTCCGGCCGGTCCCATTCCGGGAAAGGCATCAGGCAGCGCTGTATAGCTTTTACTGATTTTTTCCAGCTGGTCGGGACGGCATGAAATGGATACGGCGCTACAGAATTTTGCCAGCAGGTCTGCCATGGCATACTGCTGTTGCTTCCCGTACCAGCGGAGTTCTTCTTTGGCGGTTCCCATGCGGGTGCTTCTTCCGCCGGTCAGAACGAGGCCCAGGAGCGGGGTGGGAGTAAGCGGTGTCAGTTTCATACAACAGGATTTCGTTTGGTATTTGCTGTGTGCATATCCCTTGCCATTATCGTTTAACTGGTCAATAGGCAGCAGCCGGCCATATATTCCGGTTTTCTTCCGGAATTCTCAAAGATAAAGAAATATTGCCGTTTCCAGAGGCTGGTTTAAAGAGCCTTAGCCCGCTATCCATCTGTTGATGACGCGGCCGGAAAAACTGCCGGGGCCCAATCGTCGTATATACAGGTAAGCGGCAGATTATTTTTTCCTATTGTTCAGACCCGCTTCAGAAAACA
>NZ_CAJYMO010000257.1 GCF_913776365.1 uncultured Chryseobacterium sp.
GGATGTACATGAGTGATATCGGGCGTTGGGGCGTGATGGATCCGCTGGCAGAGACTATCACCCGGGTGAGCCCGTACCATTATGCCCTGAATAACCCGGTAATGATGATCGATCCGGACGGAAGGAAGGCGATGTCTCCGTACGGTGCTCCCGGTGAAGGGCAGGACCCGCGTTCCGCCTGGTTTGCCAATCATGATTCAGTATTGGAACTGATGGATAAGCTTGTGCCGGAGGGTGCCAAAGGCGGGATCAGTTCTTCAACCTTCGGGCAGACAGCGGCTTTCAGGGCCATTATGGCCGGGCTGGATCCGAAACCTGATCCATCTCCTTCTGTTTGGAAACAGATTGGTAATTTCCTCAGTAATTTGTTTGGAGGAAAGAAAAGTTCAGGTAGTATAACAGGGTTTGGTCCGCTGGAAAAAGTTCCGATGAATTACGGGCAAACGAGACTGTTTGGACTAATAAGAAATGCAAATGTGAATGCCAACGGTGAAAGCCCGTTAGAACAATACAGAGGATGGAGAGATAACCCCTTATATCATGAAGGAGAAAGCTGGCTGGATAGATTTGCAAGAAATGTGAATAGCAGCCATATGGAGATTCTTCAGGATGAAGGCAGCGGTGGCGGATTGATGTGGGGAGGATATGGTAAAGCTTCCTCTTTAGCATCAAAAATATCTGCAGAAGCAGAGTTGCAGGGTTTTAAAAGTCTCAATTCTGGAATAGATCCGGCCATTACGGCAGATTATTTAGAACAAATGATGAATGGTACATTTGATAAACCTATAGGAGTCGCTGGGTTTAAATGGGAGGGAATTTTTTATTTAAATGACGGTAACCATAGAATGAACTCCGCTATTCAATATAAAATATTAACCGGAGATTATAAATACATGGATATACTTATGAAAAATGCTAAGTTTGAAAATGCAAATCCAACTAATTATGGAAAAGTATATAAATTTCCAGTAAAACCTACAAGATAATGAATGAAATTTCTATAATAAATCCTAAAGAGCTAAAAAATTTCATCAATAAAAATGACTATGTTTTTGTCAACTTTGCTTACAGTAATGCTTTAAAGATCAGTTATTTTTATGATGAAATTAAGAAAAAAGAGAGGGGTGAATTAATAGAGTTATTTGAAAAAATCACTGATATAAAGATTAGAGTAGATGATACTTTAGGTAAATTACATATAGTTTTACTCAAATTAATTGTAGATGGAAAGGAAGATAAAATTGTTATTAGTAGTATTGGTTTTCATGTGAAATCTTTTGATTTTTTGATCGATAATTTAAAAAAAATCTTTGAAAATTTAGAAGGAGTGATAAACAAAAAAATTATAATTGTAGAATGCAATCTTAACGATTCAGAAGATGCTGAGTCTATCGAACAATATTTTAATGCATAGAGCAGACATGAATTTTTATAAGTGTCATTAAGTGCTGAAAAATATTAATTCACTCTCTCATATTTGTAAGATATAACAGCATTGCTGCTGAAGTGCCGTTCAATTCAGGCTGGTTGTATACTGCAGGATTATGAACCGGACCTGCCGGGTAGGATAGATCCGAAGAAAAGGCAACATCAAGCTGTAGACCCGTGGCACAATACAAATGCCTATAAACATCCCTAAAAAAAAGAATGAAAAGTTCCGTCGGGAGCAGATCAAGGATATACGCAGATAGGCAATCCTTTAAGTATAGATCTTTGAAAGGAGAGGAAAGTGCCGTACATCCGCATATCAGGAGCAAGGGAAAAACCGGTTTGTACAGGAGCAGAGGAGGCACCGGTATGGTAGACCGGGTCAAAAACTGATTCCTATTGTTCCGTGCATTACAATGGCGGCCTGCCATAAATATCTTTTAACGAAAATGAATGATAAAAATACTGAAATATCCGTATCGGATCTGAAGAAAATTTTGAGACTGGTGCTTGAGGAACTGGATCAACGGGATGAGGAGGATAACTTCAAGCTGGAGGATGACCTGTACTGGAATATCCGGGATGAAGAATGGTGCGAAATCTACAGAGAACGGAAGCCTGATCGATGACCGGGAGTTTTTAGAAAAAGCGATCTGTGGGGAAAGGAAACTCATTCCTTATGATCTCTGTAAGCTGGCAGTTCTCCTCAGGTATATCGGTCAAAAGGAAATTGTATAAAAAAGGAAGTGATAAGGTCTTCATTGCGCCACGGCTGTCCTGTCTCTGAGATTCAGGGTATTCCAATCTGTTGTTACGGTTATGATATAGCGCAATGGTGCAGGTGCCGGCAGGAAATGCAGGGAAATAAAGCCGGCTCCCGCACGAGGAAGCCGGCCGTTTCATTCTGCAGTTAGTTCCGTGAGGTATGACAGATCCGTTGTATTTGCGGATACATCAGGGTCAAAAGTGAAATCCGGTGTTGTTGGCTTATCCGCTGTCTCTATTTGCTGAAACCGGTAATCCTGAGGTTCCCGAAAAAGACCTTTGCTCCGTTGGCATACTGCCAGGGCGCGGAAATATAGAAATTCTTGGCGGCGGCGGGCCTGAAGAACAGCCCGTCGGCTAGCTTCCGGCTGCCCAGGTAAACCGCCATTTGCTCTCCGTCTACCTCAAGTCGTACAGGAAGTACCCTGTTGAGGTAAGGTGCCAGATCAAAGGTGTGGTTGGCGTATTTTTCAGGATCCTTGCTGCCGGTATTTACCATATCGGTATCATAGTACTGGAGTTCCACGTAAGCCCCGGAAGTGCTGAGGTACTCTTTGGTGCTGTTGTCCGGGGCAAACCCGAAAGACAAAGGAGCGATGTCATTGATCTGGTCACCGGTCGCCAGCAGATCAAACGTAACCGTAAAATGCACGGGATAGGAAACTGGTTTTGAGATCTTGTACAGGGCTTTGTCTTCCAGGATCAGCCATGTTCTCGGATAGCCGGTAACCTCGGCTACGGCAGCCAGGCCGTTGCTCTTGATCGACGGTACGGTAGAACCGGCAGGATAACCTGAAAAATCCTCGGAAAAGAGAGGCAGGTCTCCCCGGTTAAAATGAACCGGGGCCTGAATCTCTGCCGTACGGGGCCTGCTTTTTTTAGTCATGACCTGGTCAACAGCCTTTTTAGTCTTTTCTTTTGCTTTTTGCCATAAGCTTCCCAGCTGTGCCGGGAAATAGAGTGAAGAACTTAAAAGGACCATTAACAGGAACCGGATGGAAAATTGGATTTGTAACATATGAAAATGTGATTGGGGATTTATCTTGGGGTGATTGGGTGTGTTCAAATAGTGTAGTGCCGGGGCTTTCCTCAGCCGATATCGGATACAGGGCATGTGCGTATCATCACCGGTGGTTCCGGGATCTTTCGTACCGTACCCAGCCGGAAAAAGGTCAGTGCAGCCTTACCTTTACGGTCTCTCCATTTTCCTTTACCTCCACAAATTCTTCAATGCGGTCTTCATGGTCTACTGCATATTGTTTAAGTTCGTAATAATTGGTGCGGCCGCCGTAGCCGTTGTAGGCGGCACCGGTATACTCGTGGTAATAACCGTTTTTCGTATAGGGAAGGAAACCCTGGAGAAAATAGGTTCCGGGCTTCATCTCCGGAAAGGTGAATTCCCCGCTGCTGTTGGTAACGGCTTCCAGCCTGTAGCGGTAGGCCTTGTCTGCAAGGTTGACATACCGGCGTTTCCTGAAGTTTTCTTTTTCTTTCCTGAGGCTGTACCAGGCATTGAAATAAGGCGTTACCGGCAACAGGACCACCTTGATCTGATTGGCATAAATCCGGTTCCCCGCTTTGATGCCCATATTGTTTTTTGCTTTTGTGAAGGCCACCCCTTTTATCGTGGCTGTACCTCTGGCCAGCATTGCCCTGGCCTGTAATGAATCGAAAGCCGCTTCGGGATAAAAAATTTCCTTCTTGTCTTTTTTCTCCGGCTCTTTGTACTGGGCAGATGCGGGCGATGCCGTACCGGCAACCGTAAGAAGCATAAAAAATGTCTTTTTCATAATGCGGTGTTCTCTATGTTAGGGATTGATAATTTTGTCATAAGGCAGGTTGAAGGAACCTCCCGATATCTGGATTGCTTTTCCTCCCATCGACCTCAGTTTCCCGGAAAATGTCCCTCTGATGTCTTCTTTGTCGATAGATTCGATCCGGACGCCAAAAGCATCGTCGGCGAAAGAGGTATTGCATAGGAGGGTTCCGCTATTGGTCTGCACAGCGTACCGGGCAATCATGCTTTGCCCGGCAGGAGTGGCATAGGTGCCGGGCTTGATATCGCCGCCCTGCTTCCGGATTTCGACATCCGGTGAAGGGGAAGGCAGGGTACCGTTTGCAGGAAGAGGTTCTTCATGCCCGCAGGCTACGATATGCTCCCATCGGCTGCTTTTCTTCCGGCCGAAAGGGCCTCTAAAAAAAAACTGAATTCATATTTTTGTCTTAATAAGGTAGTACAAAGCTAAGACAGGATATTGCAGGTTGAAATACCGTTTTCCGGGTAATTTTTTCTACTGGTTTTTGAGTAGTTTTGCGGCTGCAGACATAAAAATGAAGGCGGATAAGGATTTTTGCCTCATCTTTACATGGGAAAAACTGAGAGACACCGCAGGGGACAGGAAAAACTCCGGTAACCCTTTGTTCTGCCTGTCCTGATTATGGCCCGGCGGGGTTATCATCAGAGGCCTCCGGAATTGTCTCCGGAAGAACATGTACAAGGCCTGTGTATTCCCGGAACCGTAACAGATAAACTATGAGAAAGTATTGCTTGCTTTTACTCGGCCTGTGCCATTTCCTCCGGCTGCCGGCGCAGCAGCAGATTCCGCTGGATGAGAAACGATATGTGGACAGTCTTCAGCGGGTGCTCACATCCGTCCGGGCCGATACGGCAAAAGCGGAAGCCCGTTTCCTGCTGGCCGACTACTGGAAGTTTAAGGATACTGCAAAAAGCAAAGCGTACCTGACGGAAGGGAAATCCCTGGTGCAAAGTTCGGCTTATTGCCGTGCCATTGTCCCTTTTTATGAGGGGCAGTATTATTCTAACGGACATTCCCGGGAAGCGTCCGGTGCATTTCAGAAAGCCATTCGCGCGCTGGCTCCGCTCCATGACATCAGGGCATCCGCGAAGCTTGCCGCAGCATGGTACAATTATGCCCTGATGAACAAGGATGCGAAAGGCTATGATTTTATTATGAAA
>NZ_CAJYMO010000258.1 GCF_913776365.1 uncultured Chryseobacterium sp.
TGAAAAGATCGACAATGACTTCAAGTATCACCTGCAGCAGATTGCAAATGGCAACAGTTTCAATATGCATTACAATTACCTGCTGAGAACTTATTTATGCAACAATGAAAATACGGTAGTCAAGGTAAGTGACAGCAAAGTCAATAATTTTTATATGTACTGTGCAGGGCTTCAGTTTGACAAAGGTGTGATCATCCAGACGGTAAAAGTAAATTTCGATGATGCCCAGAACTGTGTAACCAAAGTAGACATCAACCAAAGCAAATAAGCGTCCGTTTCTCAGGACTTCACCCACCATAAAATATAAATCAGGATGAAAAATAAACTTCCTCTAGCTGCCTATTATATCGGGATTTCTGTACTGCTCACTGCGTGCCAGGTAAAACTGCCGTCCAGAAAAACCCCCGAGCCCACTCATTACGGACAGGTGGATACCTCACCGGTTGTAAATGGTTTTCCTAAAAAATCCGTTCCGTGGATCGCCATTTCAGACCGCGCAAAAAACACGGCCTATCTGGATAAAAGTGACGAAAAATCATACAAGGAAATTAAATTCCTGGAACCGCTGATGGTTCTGAAGCACCGGGATGGCATGGTAAAGGTGGCAGAATATATTCCGGATGCACTGATGAAAAAAGTTTCTTCCAAGCAGATCAAAACCTACGGCTGGATACCGGAATCCGATCTCCTGCTCTGGACCAACTCTCTGAAAGGCGAGAAGACAGGCTTCCCTGTAAAGGTAGCGGTGGTTCCGAGCAACAGCGAAGTGATCAGGAACTCTGAAAGATATTATAAAAACGATTCCATTATGGTATTCAATTCACCCAGCCTGATTGAACAGGCAGACGTGAAAATCCCGAACGGACAGATCGTATATGTGTATAAGCAGGCAGAAAACAACAAACGGTTCCTGGTAGGCAGAAAGCCTGCTGTTGATATCGACAGCATTGGTACAGGCCTGTACGGATGGGTGAGTTCAAACGTTATCTCTTCGTGGGGAGAACGCTCGGCCGTGAAAATGAAAAATGATACAGGGATCACGGAAACGGCATTGGGAATTCACGAAGGATATCCCGGTAAAAGTGAATCCGAGAACAAAGCTGCCGTTCTTCTGACGGATGTCACTAAACGGACCCCCCTGGAAAATATTTTTCCGGTGACCCTGCCGCTGACTGAACCGCCGGCACCGGATTCCAAGACCAAGTATTTTACCAATATTCTTGATTACAGTAAAAATTACGTTTTCAATGTATTGGGTGAGCCTATTTATTTTGACCGCTACCGGGAGATCACGGAAAAGAATAAAAACATCAATATTGTCTTTGCACTCGATATCAGTGCGCCGAATGCGCCTTATGCCCCGATTGTAAAATCCCTGCTTCAGGACCTGCAGCTCAGGTTTGAAAAGCCTTCCTATTTCAGCCAGGTAAAATACGGCGTAGTACTCTACAAAAATAACTCATGCGGCGACAATGTAGCTGTTTCAGGATTAAATAACGACTACAGTAAAATCACTACCTTTATCGATCAGAAGTCCAACGAGATGAACTGCATCAGCAACAGCGGGTACCAGCCGGTAAACGAAGGACTGATGGCGGCAGGAAACCTCCTGTCCACAGTTCCTGATGAAACCAATATCGTTATCACGGTAGGAACCTCTTCCGGCCAGAGCGGGAATATGTACGGGGTGATCAATTCCCTTACCCAGGCACAGGCCAGGCTGATCATGTTCCAGACCAGTGCCAGATCAGCGGATACCTACAACGATTTCGTGCTGATGGCAGAAAATGTGGTCACCAATACGGCAAAGAATATTGCCGAACTGAAGAAGCAGAAAATCATCAACCAGAATGATGTCCTCACGAAAAACAACTTTAACCTGGTGGAAGGCGATGAGGGCTTTTTCTCTCTCGATTATCCCAAGCAGAGCATGTCCCAGGGATTTGTGATCTTCCCTAAAAAAGGCGATATTGCCACGCCGGGATACCTCAAAAAGTCGGTGGACAGCCTGATTGCCCAGGTGACACTGGATAATACTACGCTTGATAAGTCGCTGAACGATTATTTCCATTCTTCGGTAGGAGCGGGAAGAACCGATGTCGACCTGAAGTACAAATACCTGTATCCCGGACTGACGAATCCGGTTCCTGCAGGCATTGCCGCCCAGCTGATCAATTACGGAAACCCTTTTCTGGTGAAAGGCTACATCCCGAAAGAACTTAAGGATTTCAAGCCCGGACTGGAAAAAGGAATTCTGATTTCCGAAGCCGAGTATGACAACCTGAAATTATTCTACACGGAAGTCTACCGGAATACGGGGGCCGAAAGAGCCGATTTCAGCCAGTCGAAAGCCATTAACGAATACATGAAGCTGCTGAAAAAATATAATCCGACGCTTCAGTTTCTGGATAAAAGCGAGCTTTACAAGCAGCCGATGTCCTATGCGGTTGGGGTAAGTACCGGATTCGATCTTTCTGAGGAAGAGCTGATGTCCAAATATATGCTGAAAGGCTGGAAAAAATCAAAGATCGTGACCAACGAGACCGTACGGTCCTATTTTAAGAACTATAAAGCCCTTGCAGACCGGATGCTATCCCACAGGAACGATCCTGCCGTGAAAATCCAGCAGAACGGGCAGACCTTCTACTGGCTGAACGAATATTTTATGCCGACCCTGATGCCGGTGGAACAGCCGGAATATACGAAGCACTAATGTGTTATCAATAGTAAAAAGCAGAAATAACTTCTGCTTTTTTTATTTTTTAACAACTAATTTTTTATCTTTGGTTTATCCAAATCCCGGTATTATGTCAAAGCAATCCTCACCGCATGACGGCAAACACTTTGTCGTACAGAAAGGTAAAGCCCAGTGTAACCAGGGTGACCAGTTTCCGCAGTTTAAAGTGACTTCCCATCAGAAACATTTCTGGAATGATTCTGACGGCAGTTCTGATTTCCTCGGCGTTACGGAAGACGATCTCCAGTTCACGCCTTCGGGGCCCAGTTTCGGAAAATGTAAGCTGGAGCCGTCCTCCGGCGGCAATCTGCCATGCTCGTACGCACCGGCCGGAAAATGGCAGAAAACCTATGATAAAGTAAAAATCATGGATAAGAAGATCGTTACGGAGTTCTCCGAACTGCAATGCACCGTAGGAGGAAAAATCACCGTTCAGGATCATGGGCAACGCGGCCAGATGAGCAAGAAGAATGTAAAAAATGCCGACAATAAGACCATTCAGCATATCAATCCGCTGGTCAGCATGCAGGATTTTAAGGAAACAGCTCTGGAAAGTGATATCGACGCTTATTAATCCGATCTAAAAAACATTTCCATGTCTAAAAAAGGAGTTTCAAGAATTTCAGGGAATCCCGCACCGAAAATCGGTGAGCAGACTACATATATGGTAGCGGACTGGTACCCGGCTACTCCGGCCGGTGAACGGAACCCTGCCGCCGTCACCTGGGAGCTTTTCAAAAAACGGCCCGACGGCAGCTTTACGACCACCAATATCAGGAAGCAGGGAAGCGGCAGTTTTACCTTCGGGGAAGTTGCTGCAAAAAACACCTACCGTCTGGAAGCCTATCTCCATGAGTCGGAAGGAAGCGGTCCCACCACCATCGATATTACGCCGCAGCCGGCCGGGATTCCGAGAATAAACAAAGTGGAGCTGCGCTATGTGGACGATTCCCCGGGAAGCGTTTTCAGCTACCGGGAAAAACTGGTTGCTCAGGCAAAGTCAGTGAACCTTGTTGGCGAAAAACTGCTGTTTACGCTTTGGGAAGATGATGCGAAGGGAGACGGTCACCAGGCCGGAAACCTTTTTGTCGACAGCCGGCAGGCTGTTGTGGACCGTACCGGTACGGCCACTGCTGAATTCATTCTTACAAAAGCCCTGATGCAGAAAGCCCTGAAAGGGGAAACGGATCCCCGGCAGCTGGAATTCTACGTTACCGTGGAATATTATCAGAATAAGAAGCATGCTACCGGAAACGTAAACGTGCAGAACCCGGACTACCGCCCGCCTGCGAAGCCTGCTGCTCCGCCCGTTGCTCCGAAAAGCAATGCACCGGCTGCAAAACCTGCCGCTCCTTCAAAAGCCCCGGGCTCACCGGCTGCTTCCAAACCGGCCTCGCAGAAAGAAGAGAAAGGCATTGTGGATTCCATCACCGAATCCGTAAGGAACACCTGGAACGAACTCTGGGACTGGGCCGAATCCAAAGGTACCGTAAAGCCGGA
>NZ_CAJYMO010000259.1 GCF_913776365.1 uncultured Chryseobacterium sp.
TATGAGGTAAAGTGCTACATCAATGCCTGAAGTAATACCTGATCCGGTAATGTATTTCTGGTCCATGGTAAACCGTACATCCTTCTGTACTTCAACGCCTTTTATTTTCTTAAGGTCCTCCAGGCAGGCGGGATGCGTGGTTGCTTTATGGCCTTCAAGAAAACCCAGGTCTCCTAACAATAAGCTTCCCGTGCATACGGATCCTGTGATGACTGTATTTTTATTCTGTGATATCATCCATGCCTTCAGGGAGTCATTTTGTACAGAAAGGCTGTGCACAACATCCGGAGCGGCTCCGGGAACCATAAGAATGTCGGTCTGCGGTGCATCTTCAATGGAATACTGTGTCCTGATGTGCACTGTTTCAGATTCTGTTTTGATGTTTTTGTCGGGAGTGGAGGAGATCAGGAAAATATCAAAATTTCCGCCCATCCTGTTTGCCTTGACAAAAACATCCAACGGACCGTTCAGATCCTGTGCTTCCACCCCGTTGTAGACGAGAAAGCCTACCCTGATCTTTTTTCCGTCTTCAAATTTAATTTTTGATGCACCCGTATCCTGGGCATCAGCACTGATCGGTATGATCAGAAATAATGTCAACAGAATGGCTGCTTTTACTCTTTTCATGGTAACCTGACTCTTTAAATACATAGATGTAATTTTTATTAATACAGGGCAAATCTAAAGAGAGCAGGATGATTCCGCGTTACACTTTTGCGCTATTTGATTGCACTTAAGAAATAAGGCGGAACAAAAGATGGTGCGGAACGTGCGGATGTATTACAGCATTTTATTGACCAGCATTTCTTTCTGGAATGCCTTCGGTGTTTTACCGGTAAACTTTTTGAAGAATCTGTTAAAGTAACTGTCCGTTTCAAAACCCAGTTCCCAGGCGATTTCCCGTATGGTAAGATCAGACCAGTAAAGAAGCCTCTTTGCTTCCATCATCAGCCTGTCATCGATCATTTCTTTCGGTGTCTTGTGATATTCGTTTTTTACGTTCCGGACAAGTACTGACGGGGTGATATGCAATGCCTCCGCATAAAATTTCACCTGATGATTATTCCTGAAATTCTCTTTCAGCAGTTCCTGAAAATGATGGGCAGGGTGACGGATCCGGGATCTGCTGTCATCCGGATCTTTCATGAACCCTGCGCATTTGATCAGTATGATATTCAGCAGGCATCTGATGACTTCCGGATCCTTTCCTGCTCCCTGATCATGGGCAAGGAGCAGCTGGATATACCGGTCAAGCTCTTCCAGTTCTGCACGGGCAAGCGCCATTGATGTCCGGGAAAAAACAGTTTCCGTATATCCTCTTAATTTCCTTTCCTGCCCGTACAGGAATTCCGGGGAGAATGCAATGGAAATCATTTTACAGCCGGTTAAGTCAGTGTGGATATGCACCTGGTCAACATTCAGGATGAACAGGGCAGGTGACTGCAAGGTGTGCCGGGTCAGATCTACGGGATCCTGAGCCTGCCCTTTATATAAAAAGCTCAGGCTATAATAATGATGACTGTGGGGAGCTGTATCTGCCGGGCGCGGGCTGTCCGTACATTCCTGTGAATAGATAAAAAATTGGTCCTGGTTTTTCGTCGTAAGGCCAATCGTATACTGCGGGATTTTTTCTTTCATAACCTGGGGTAATCTGTCAACAGCAGGAAAACGGTTTTCTTCATTCATGGTAAACCAGTCCGTCAAAACCGCGTCATCTGTTAATGGCGTTTTTCCGTTTACAGAATCTCAATCTTATCATTTTTACCGGCGGTTTCCTTTCCCCATTGGGCAATTGCCTTAAGCAGCGGGATCAGGGTCTTCCCGAATTCAGTCAGTTCATAATCCACTTTCAGCGGGGGTTTGCTGGTGTACACCGTACGGGTGATCAGCCCGTCTGCTTCCAGTTCTTTCAGCTGCAGGCTTAAGGTGCGTTCCGTAATCAGCAGGCACTCTTTTCTCAGCTCACTGTACCGCTTTTTTTCGATGAGGTTAATTAGGATTACCGCTTTCCATTTTCCGCCTATGTATTTCATCGTCAGGCTGGTGCTGCAGGGATACCGTTTGTTTTCTATACTATACATCTGTTACTATCTGTTTATACCGTTATTGCAAAGGTAGTATACTATACTTTGTTTTGCAACAATAAAAATGTTCGTAAGAAGAGATAGCAGGATTGTCTTCCTCAGACAAACCTGGGTAAAATGCCCCGGCCTGCCTTTTCCGATCCTTCATACGGATGCTCATCATAAAAATAATTTATATACGATATGAAAAAATACATGTTAACAATTGGGGTCCTGATCGGTTCACTGACCTATTCCCAGACGGTTCCGCACGAAATTTTTGCCACCGTTGACCAGGCTGTAGGAAATATTGCTTTTACCCGTCAGGGAAATCTGGTCTACAGCCATCATCCTTTTTTCAATCCGTCTGACCGTGTAGTGACCTATGATGCCAGGACAAAAAAAACCGCGCCATTTCCCAATAAAGCCTGGAATACGCCAAGAGAGACGGATGACCATTACCTGAGCAATGTGCTGGGGATCCGTAATGACAAAGACGGGATTGTCTGGATGCTCGACATGGGGCAACGCAATCCCGTAACTCCTAAGATCGTCGGCTGGAATACTGTAACTGACAGCCTTGAGAAGATTTATTATCTGCCTGAAACAGCAGTGGTACCTACCTCTCAGTCCAATGATATGGTGGTGGATACCAGGCATGGGGCATTTATCATTGCTGATGAAGGCATAGGCAATGGGGGTGACGGAAGCACCGCAGCTTTAATCACGGTCGATATGAAAACCGGTAAAACGCGGCGCCTGCTGCAGGGTACAAGAACGACTTTGCCTGAAAACATGCCGACTGTCATTAACGGAAAGCCCTTAACGGCAAACGGTAAAAACCTCCTGGTAGGCTGTGACGGCATCACGGCAGATGAGAATTTTGAGTGGCTGTATTTCGCACCCCTGAACGGAAGCAGGCTCTACCGGGTAAAGCTGGAAGAGGTACTCAATGAGAACCTGACTGAAAGCGAATGGTCCGGAAAGATAGAAAACTATTCTGAAAAGCCGAACAACGGCGGGCTGAGCATCGATACAGAAGGAAATATCTATCTGACGGCAATGGAGAGCAACAGCGTGAAGGTGGTACTGGCAAAAGATAAAAGCATCCACACCGTTTTCACTGATCAGAAATTGCTATGGCCCGATGGCGTAAGCTACAATGCCCATGACGGGTACATGTATGTGTCGGCTGCACAGGTCCATCTGGGCGCTGCTTTTAATAACGGAAAGAGCAAGGCCCTGGCACCGTATTACATTTTCAGGTTCAGACC
>NZ_CAJYMO010000260.1 GCF_913776365.1 uncultured Chryseobacterium sp.
TGACAGAAGGACCTATGCAAAATGGGAAGAAGGAGTAACCGATATAAGGAGCAGTCTGATCCCTGATATCGCAGAAATTTTCCGAGTCGACATCGCCGATTTGTATAAAAATATAAATGATGCTGAAATAAAAGACACTTTTAGTTACCGTAAAAATTCTGTAAATAGTGTAATCATAATGATTACGGATAAGGATATGGCAGAAAGATTCCTGCATTTGCTTAACGAAAGCAGGGAAAACAATGAAAAGTAGAATTATATTGGTCATCTGAAATTCAGCAACAGGCATCTGCTTAATGATATAAGCCTTTTATAAATAATTTTAAGAAAACTTTAATCCGGATTCTTAAATTATTTTTATAATTTTGAAGCATGATTTTTAAGGAAAGCAGAAATCTGAAGAATTTTATCTCCAAACTCTTGTTCGGGATCTATTTTCTTGCGCTGTTTTCCCAGAGCTTTCACAGCCACAGTGCCGAAGATGTCTTTAGAAACTTCAGCTTTAAAAAATCGGAAAATACATTTGCCAAAAATACGGCGAAAGAGAAAGCCGCAGACTGTCTCGCCTGTCATTTCCTGGCTACCGGACATACCCTGGTTCCTGAGGAATTCAGCTTCTCTTTTGAAAGCTATACCCATGAAGTCAGACAGGTTATTGCCGTTCAGGAAACAATCTGGTCACAGACAAAATTCACTTTTCAGCTCCGGGGGCCGCCCGCAGTAGCATAATCTTATACCTCTTTACAGGCTTTAACAGGATTAAAGTTAAATGTTTCATGATGCATAACGTATAATGGCCGGAGGCATAATATCCGGATAATAACCGGCTTATGATCCTGTTTATGTGTCGTACCCTGCCTCTTTACAATCTGTACATGAATACTGCATCCGGTGCGATACATAACGGTATTCTGTACATCATATGGCAGCACTTTATACCTTGGCCATCAGAAGCATGGTAACAATTAGAAACCAGCCTGTTAAAAAGCCGTCCATTCAACTTTTTACGTAAAGTATACTCTCTGAGTATACGCTAATCAATCTATTACACAATGAAATTGATATACAGTGTAATGCTTGTCCTTTGCGGACTGGTATTGACAAATGCGCAGCAGGCCTACCGTGTAGAAGGTACCGTGCAGGATTTCCATGACAAAACCATGCTGGAAAATGCAGTGGTGACCCTCGGGAATTTTTCTGCAACCACGGATAAAAACGGGAAATTCCTGTTCAGTAAAATTCCCGCCGGGAAATACACCCTTACGGCCAGGCATCCGGACTGTAACGATTATACTGAAAATATAGGAGTTACACAGGATGCAAACCTCAGAATCACGCTTGAGCACCATATCCGGGATATTGAAACGGTGACGGTTCACGGAAGCCACAGGAACAACGGAAGTATGGTTATGACAACCCTTGACAGATCCACCATTTCAAGGAATATTACTGAAAATCTTGGTAATCTGCTGACGAACGTTTCCGGTGTAAATGTTCTTAAAACCGGAAATAATATTACAAAACCTATCATTCACGGTCTTTACGGAAGTAGAGTAGCTATCCTTAATGATGGTGTTAAACTGGCAGAGCAGGAGTGGGGCGTTGAACATGCGCCCAACGTAGATGTAAACAATTTCGAGCATATCGATATTGTAAAAGGTGCATCTGCTCTTAAGTATGGAAGTGGTGCTGTAGGAGGAGTAGTGGTACTGCAGCCACAGGTTTTACCCAAGAAGGATACCCTGATGGGGGCGCTTTCCTTATCAGGTATTACCAACGGTCGTGGTGCTGGTCTTAACGTGAAGCTGGCAAAAACCTGGCAGGATGGCTGGGCTGTAAAAACCAACGGCAGCTTTAAAAAGCTGGGAGATCTTGATGCCCCGATGTATGGCCTCATGAATGCAGGGCTTCAGAGCTCCGGATTTAATTTCGGGCTGCAGAAAATGACTTTCAATAAAGGCTTCTCTTTTGATTACTACCTTACTAATAATACCGTAGGGATTCTCAGAAGTTCTCATGTCGGGAATTCTGAAGACCTGTATCTTGCCCTTACTTCTCCTCAGCCAATTTACCAGAGAGATTTCAGCTATAGTATAGATAATCCGAAACAGGAAATTGAGCATCATATAGCTAAAATTTCTGCGTATAAGAGGTTTAACGACTTCGGTAAAATTACGGCTACTTATAGTTTTCAGTATAACCATAGAAAAGAATTCGATATCCGCCGAGGAGAGGAGCTTAGCAAAAAGGCGGCACTGGATCTCGAACTCATTACCAATGACCTCAATATTGATCATATCATTGAAAGAGGAAAGTGGAACCTGGAATCCGGTATAAATGCAGGATATCAGAATAACTATTCAAATACGCAGACGGAAGCAAGACGTCTTGTTCCTAACTATGACAGGTATTATGGAGGAGCTTACTCCGTCTTTAAATATAAAGCATTACCCTATTTAGATCTGGAAGCGGGCGGAAGGTACGATTTTGATCATTATGAAGTAACAAAATGGTATGACCTAAGCGATTGGAATAAGCAGTATTCTGCGGATTATTCACATTTCGAGGTAAGAGTTAACCAGAACAGGATTCTTACAAAACCTTCGCTAAGTTATCATAATATTTCAGCCAATGCAGGGATTGTTTATCATCCCTCATCTTATTTCAATCTGAAACTTAATTACGCCAGGGTTTCCAGGTCGCCCAATGTTGCTGAATTGTTTTCGGACGGGCTGCACCATTCGGCAGCGATTATTGAACGGGGAGACATGAGGATTAAAAGTGAAACAGGAAATCAGTTTAATCTGGTGGCGGATATAAAAGCCAATGTTTTAAAAGGATTGAACGTTTCGGTAAATCCGTATTTCTTCTACACGAAAAACTTCATTAATGAAATACCGTCCGGATATCAGAATACACAATGGGGAGGTGCCTTTGTAGTATATAAATATGAGCAGATCGATGCAAAAATGTATGGGCTCGATCTGGATGTTCAGCTTAAAATATCGGATCATCTTGAATATAAAGGGAACGCATCGTACGTGTACGGACAGGACCTTACCCACGATGTACCGCTGATCATGATGATGCCTCCTAATTTTAATAATGCATTGGAATTCAGTAAAAAAGAATGGAAAAATTTTTACATCAATGTAAGCAATAATACGTATCTGAAGCAGACCCGGTTTCCTGTATATAATATTCCGATCAGGCGATTCGACTCGGAAGGGAATGCCTATAACCAGGAAGTGGATATTTCCACCCCTCCAAACGGATATTCTTTGTGGAATCTTCAGGCAGGGGTCAAGTTATCCAAAAATTTCGGTGTGGATTTTTCCGCACGCAATATATTCAATCAGGCCTACAGAGCCTATCTCAACAGGCTTCGTTTCTTTGCCGACGATATGGGAAGAAACTTTATTTTAACTTTTAAATATCAATTTTAACTACTAAAAATTTAGAACAATGAAAAATATTTTTAAAAACACCACCTTTATTTCAGGACTTTTATTTTTAACCTTTTCTTTCGGTCTTACCTCTTGTAACAGAAGCGATGACGAAGCAGACGATCTTCCGCAGGAGGAACTCTCCGATGTATTGCTGAAAGTAACAGATGAAGCAGGTGGCGCATCGGTTGTATATGATTATCAGGTAAACAGTACTACCAATCCTAACGTGAAACTAATTAACGGGCATACCTATAATGTAGAAGTAATATTCATGAACGGCAATGAAGATGCTACCCAGGAAATCAAAAGCGCAAAAGATGAACATTTCCTGGTGTATAATTTCCCTAATTCCGATATTGTTTTAACCCGTACTGATGATAGTTCTTCTACCAGAGGAGACGGTAAGCGGGTAGGATTGAAAACAAAATGGGTGGTGAATACTGCCGTAAAAAATACATCGGCGGCGAGTCAGTTGGTACTTACCCTGTTCCATGAGCCGGTTACGGTTTCCGAGTCCTCTGCGGTTAGCGGTAATGGAGTAGTGTACGGAGCTCATACAGGCGGTGAAACAGATGCTCAGGCCAATTACAATATAACCAATTAACATCCTTTATTTTGTTACGTTGAACCACTGACCCCGTCAGTGGTTTTTTATTTATTGGCATTTACCGCTATAAGTTGATTTTAATAACAGATTTTCATAAAATTTTTATATTTTTGCAACCTAAAATTTTAATCAATAATGAAGGTTACCGCAAAAAACCATGATGACGTAAGTGCATTGCTTACAGTGACATTGGAAAAATCTGACTACAAAGAAAGAGTAGAGAAGCAACTGATTAATTATGCTAAAAATGCGCAAGTTCCTGGTTTCAGAAAAGGGAAAGTGCCTTTAAGTATGGTTAGAAAGCAATATGAAGCAGGAATTGCGTTCGAGGAAATCAACAAGCAGGTTTCTGATGCCCTGAACGGCTATGTGAACGAAAACAAACTGAGACTGGTAGGTCAGCCGGTTCCTCAGCCTGTGAATGAGTTCGATTACAATGCAGATCAGCTGGAAGTTGCCTTTGAAGTAGGATATGAGCCTGAATTCACCATAGATTTAGCAAAATACGAAGCCCCGCACTATAAAGTGGAAGCTTCCGAAAAAGAAATCAACAAGAGCATTGAGAACATGCAGAAGCGTTTTGCCGAGCAGGTTCCTCAGGATGCCATCACTGAAGAATCTTACATTGCCCTTGAAGTTTCTCAGGTAGTGGAAGAAAATGCTGAAGGTGAGCACCACCACCAGCCGAAAAACGTTACCGTTACTGCCGAGAACAAAGAAGCTTTCCAATTGGTGAAGGACCTTAAAATGGACGGTTCCGTAAAGGTGTCCAAAGAAACGCTTGCAGGTAACGAAGAACTGGCAAAAGAATTAGGATTCTCTAAAGAAGAAGCTGAGCACTTGCACCACAATGAAGTGGAAGTGAAAGTAAAAGACTTCTATTCTCTTAACCTTGCCGAACTTAACGAAGAACTTTTCGATAAAGTATACGGGGAAGGAAACATCAAGTCTGAAGAAGAACTGAAAGAAAAAGTAAAAACCGAGCTTGACGAATATTTCCAGCAGAATGCAGACGTTCATTTCGTGAACAAAGTACTGGAGCAGGTTTCTGAAAAAGAAGAAGTAAAGCTTCCTGAAGAATTCCTGGTAAAATGGTTGGTATTTTCCAATCAGAACATCCAGTCTGAGGAGCAGGCAAAAGAAATCCTGGAAGCAGAGAAGAACCAGCTGAAATATCAGATCATCGAAGGAAAACTGATGACTGACAATAACATCCAGCTGGATTATGCCGATGTACTGGGCCAGGCTGAGCAATTGGTAAGAAACCAGCTTGCAATTTACGGAATCCACCACCTGGGGGATGAAGAAATCCAGAAATATGCTGTTGAAATGCTGAAAGACCAAGAACAGGTAAGACAGATCTCCTCTGAAGTAGCGATGACCAAGCTGAAAGACGTGATCCTTGAGAAAGCAACCAAAAAAGAAACGGCGATCTCTCACGACGAGTTTTTAGAAGAGCTTAAAAAATAATCTGTTTTTTGCAGAATCATAAAGCCCGCAGGATTACCGGTGGGCTTTTTTATTGAAAAGGGTAAAAATGTATGAGTCAATATCCCTATATTTACACCCTAAACTTATCGTATGAAAAAGATCATCATCCCGTTTTTCTGTGCTGTCCTCTTCGCGGCTCCGGCAGCAGCGCAGCAGGTTTCTACGGTTCCCGCCGGAACCGTGAAAAAATCTAAATCTACTCCCAAAGAGGTTATTGATAATTACATCAAAGCCTTAGGCGGAAAGGAAAAGCTGCAGAGTGTCAGTACTGTGGTTCTTTACAACTCCATTACCGCTGCCGGCCTGCCGGCTGAAGTAACAATGGTTACCAAGAAGATGGGCAATAAGTTTAAATCTGAACAGTCGGTGATGGGGCAGAAGATGGTCCAGCTTTTTGACGGAGAAAAGGGCTATTTCGAGCAGATGGGAATGAAAAAGGATCTCCCGGCCGATAAAATGGCAGAACTCAGGAAAGGCAGGGTAATCGATGCACTGGCGTATGATCCCGCCAATTACTCTTCGGTATCCGTAGAGAGCCTGAACGGAAAGGACTATGAGGTGCTTACCTCTGCCAAAGGAAAATTCTATTTTGATAAAGCTACAGGATTGCTGTATAAGACCTCAGCGGCAGAAGGAAATGCCTTAATCAATTCTTACATGAGCATTGAGGGCATCAAGTTCCCACAGGAAATCGAGGCGGAAGGCGGCGGCCAGAAAATGACGATCAAAACGACAAAAGTAGTGCTCAACGCAGATGTTACAGATGCTGATTTTAAATAAATACTTTGTATTTAACATAATATATCCGGGTTATTCCCGGATTTTTTATTAATAGTATAGTTATTTAACTCAAGTTTAACTAAAAGTATAATTGCTGTTCCGTTATAATCTATACTTTTGCATCAGATTCCCAAAGAAACCAGTGATGAATATAAAAATCAAAACCCGATTCAGAATTTTTGCCGGTCCGGCAAAATAAACCTGTTTTTTCAGCGTTATATAAAAAAAACTTAATGAAAACACGTGTCTTTCATTTCCTCATGGAGTGAATAATCGTGATTTTGAACCTGTGAAACTTAATAATAAACATATATGAGAAAAGTGATTTCTTCATTTGCAGTACTCTTCCTGATGTCTGCTAACGGATTCGCACAAAACATTCCTGCCGATCCTTCTGTGAAAACCGGTACCCTTCCCAACGGGATGAAATACTACATCAAAAAGAACACCTTACCGGAAAAAAAAGTTGATTTCCGGCTGGCCATCAATGCCGGATCTATCCTGGAAGATGAAAACCAGAGAGGGCTTGCGCATTTCATGGAACACATGAATTTCAATGGAACCAAGAACTTTCCGGACAATAAGCTGGTAGATTTTCTTCAGTCCATCGGTGTGAAATTCGGGCAGCACCTCAATGCCTATACCAGTTTCGATGAAACCGTGTATATGCTTCCGGTTCCCCTTGACAAACCCGGAAACCTGGATGCCGGACTAAAAGTGATGGAAGACTGGGCATTCAATGCCACGCTTTCCGACGAGCAGATCAACAAGGAAAGAGGCGTAGTGCTGGAAGAACTGAGGCTGGGATTGGGAGCAGACAAAAGGATGTCTGATAAGTACCTTCCCAAACTGCTCTACAATTCGCAGTATGCTAACAGGTTGCCGATCGGTAAAAAAGAAGTACTTGAAAACTTTAAGCCGGAAACCATCCGCCAGTTCCATAAAGACTGGTACAGGCCGGATCTGATGGCCATTGTCGTAGTAGGAGACATCAATGTAGATGAGGTAGAAAAGAAAATAAAGGATAATTTCAGCAAATATCAAAACCCGGCCAAGCCTAGGGAGAGAAAAAGCTTCGATCTTCCCAACCATAAAGAAACCTTGGTGGCAGTGGAAACCGATCCGGATGCCACCCGCTCCATGGTACAGTTCATTATGAAAGATACCGAAGCCTATCAGCCGGATGTCACGGTAGAACAGTACAACCAAAGCCTTATCGAAAGCCTTACCACCACGATGCTCAACAACAGGCTGGCCGAGCTGGTGAATTCCACCAATCCACCGTTTACTTTCGGCTCGGTATATCATGGAAGCAGCTATGCAAGGAGCAAGGAAGGATTCCAGGGATTTGCCATGGTAAAGGACGGAAACCAGCTGAATGCCTTGAAAGTTCTGCTCGAGGAAACAGAGAGAGCAAAGCGGTTCGGGTTTACGCAGACGGAACTGGACAGGGCAAAAGCGCAGGTGCTTTCAAACCTGGAAAGAACCTACAATAACCGCGATAAGACGGAGAGCGATATCCTGGTAGACGAATATGTAAGAAACTTCCTTGAGCAGGAGCCGATGCCGGGCATTGCATGGGAATATGAAGATACCAAAAAGTTCCTTCCTTCCGTTACCCTGGCCCAAACCAACGGGGTCATTAAAAAACTCGTAAAGGACGACAGCAGGGTGGTAATTATTACCGGACCGAAAAAAGACAATATTACGATGCCTACCGAAGCAATGGTCATAAATACTTTCGACGGGGTAGGAAAGGCAGACCTCAAGCCTTACGAGGAAAAAGCAACCATCAAGAATCTGGTAAAACCGTTTAAGTCCGAAGGGAAAATTGCCAAGACGGAGACGGATGAAAAATTAGGCACCACAACCTGGACGCTGAGCAACGGTGCCAAAGTTACGTATAAGAAAACGGACTTTAAAGACGATGAAATCGTATTTGCTGCAAGAAGCATGGGCGGGACATCCCTGATTTCGGATGCCGACATCAAAACCACACAGTTTGCCTTTCCGGCTCTTACCGAAGCAGGAGTAAACGGTTTTTCAAAAGCCGATCTTACCCATTACCTGGCCGGTAAACAGGTGAGTGTAAGTCCTTCTGTAGGATCCCTGTATGAAGGCATTTCCGGAAGAACAACCCGGAAAGACCTGGGAACGGCTATGGAGCTGATGTATGCCTATTTTACCGGGCTGAACTACAATCCGGAATCATTCAATGCATACAAAACCAAGCAATCGGCGATGCTCGATAACATGCTGTCCAATCCGCAGTTCTATTTTTCCAGCGAACACGCCAAATTCATGAACCAGAAAAACCCGAGGTTTATCGGAATCATTCCGCTTGAAAAGGACTGGGCCAATACCGATTATAAAAAAGCCTACGGCATTTACAAGGAACGGTTCGCCAATGCCGGGAATTTCCACTTTTATTTTGTAGGGAATATCGATGAGGCGAATTTAAAAAATGAGGTTTTACAATATATCGGAAGCCTTCCTTCCACCGGGAAAGCAGCGAACTTCAAAGATACGGGGTACCGTCAGATGAACGGAGACTTCACCAGAACCTATAAGAAAGGAAAAGATCCTAAAAGCATGGTGCAGATTACCTATATGGGCGAGGCGCCGTACAATGAAAAGGAGGCTCTGGCCCTGGAAGCTCTCGGAGAAGTGGCCACCATCAAGGTCATTGAAAAGCTGAGGGAAGATGAAAGCGGTATCTACGGCGGCGGAGCCAGAGGCGGAATGTACCGGGTGCCCTTCAACAACTACAGTTTCAGCATCAACTTCCCATGCGGTCCGGAAAATGCGGAAAAGCTTACCAAAAGTGCGCTGGCAGAACTGCAGAAACTGATCGACAAGGGCCCGGACCAGAAAGATCTCGACAAATATAAAGAAGGAGAATACAATGATCTTAAGACAAGCATGAAAGAGAATATGTACTGGATGAATGCCCTGTCCAAAAATCAGATGGACGGCAGCGATAAGTATGAGATCCTGAATTATGAGCAGAAAGTAAAAGCCCTTACCGTGAAAGACCTTCAGGAGGTCGGTAAAAAATACCTTACCAAAGGAAGGATCGTGGCGACCCTGATGCCTGAAGACGGATGGGAAAATGCGAAAAAGGCCCAGCCTGAAAAAGCGGAAGCTGCAACATTAAAGTCAGGTGTATCCCAGTAACTACATTTTTCAATTATACACTTTACATGTACCGTCCCGCAATACTTGCGGGATGGTTTTTTTGTGAAATAGTTGTCCTGTCATTTTCTTCTGTTACAAACCGCCGTTGTTTTCCATGATGATCCTCTGTACAGCTTTTTATAATACCGTATTTAAATACCGGTCTTCAGGATGGTTGTAAGCACTATCTGTGCATTGAACAGAAATGACAGCATTGTCTTATGCTCTGCTTCCCATCTCTGCCTTTTTACAGAACTGTATCGTTTTTTATCCATCTGTTTACATCCCATTGGGAATTTCCTTTTAACCGGTAAGGCAATTGCGTTCCATAGGCTTAGGAAAGCCAGGAACAGGTGACAAAAAAAATCTACCGATGATTTTTCATCCATTCTCTTTAACAGAAGTTTCTCTTTTTATACAGACAAAAGGAATGTATGCTCAGAATAAACCTCAGGATACCCGTGACAATAATGCCTCCGGCCGCAAATGAAAATAAGGGCTCTTCCATCAGAAGATGATCAATAAAAAACCGCAGAATTTTCTGCGGTCGTATTCCAATATGGATTCTGGATTTTAAAGCCCGGTTAAGAACCGTATTCTTTCTTCCATTCGTCGGCAGCACCGCTGAGGACTTCATAAAAATCTTCGCCGTATTTTCTGATCAATGGGGTCTTAAGGAACTTATAAACCGGTACCTGCAGTTCTCTGCCTAAAGTGCATGCATCGCTGCAGACACTCCATTCATGGTAATTCAATGCGGTAAATGAAGAGTATTCCGTTATACGGATCGGGTAGAGGTGGCAGGAAATCGGCTTCTGCCAGTCTACGGCGCCGTCTTCATAGGCTTTTTCGATCCCGCATTTGGTAATGCCTTTCTCATCAAAGGTCACGTAAGCGCATTCCCGGTCTTCCACCATCGGGGTTACGTACATACCGTCCATCGGGTCGGTAGTCCAGGTTCCCTGCTCTTCCAGGGCTTTGATTCCTTCCGCGGTAAGATAAGGCTTGATTTTATCGAAGATACCGTCTAAAATTTCCAGCTCTTCCTTATCCAGGGGAGCACCTACGTCTCCTTCTACACAACATGCCCCTTTACACTTGGTCAGGTTACACACAAACTCTTCGGAAAAAATTTCCTCAGAGATCAATTTATCGTCTATCTGAATCATAATTTCTAAAATAAATTAAAATAATTACCGGCTTTGAAACCGATTAAACTGAAAATAATCAGCCACAGGCTTACTTCCTGCATCCAGTATTTCGGCAGG
>NZ_CAJYMO010000261.1 GCF_913776365.1 uncultured Chryseobacterium sp.
GTTAATGGAGTATCCCAATACCGTCAGGATAGCCGCAATAAAGTCCTGGTTGATCTCCATGTTGAACGGCATGTACTTGTGAAGCAGTGAATAGGCTCCCAGAATGATAACCGCATCGTGGAACAGCGCTGCTACCGCACCTAAGGAGAACTGCCATTTTCTGAACCGTATCAGGATGTAGATAAAGATCATACCCAATGCTGCTACTACTGCATAGATACCGTGAATCTGGATATCGTCTGCTACGGAAGGCCCTACTTTCTCAGAAGAAATAATCCCGGCGTGGTCTTTGTCAGCCGATTTGAAATCTTTCAGAGTGGTTCCTGCCGGAAGGTTGGATTTCAGTCCTTCATACAGTTTCTGTTCGATGATCTGGTCCGCTTTCAGCGATTCATCCTCAATCAGGTAATCGGTAGAAATTTTCAGCTGGGCATCGTTGCCATACGTTTTGGCTTCTACCGAGGAGTTTTTACCGTCTTCCGTTTTGAACAGGGTAATCAGCTTTTCCTCGATATCATTGGCGTTTACATTCTTATCGAATTTCACCACATAGTTTCTTCCGCCGGTAAAATCGATACCGTATTTGAAACCGTGAGTCGCAATGGAAATAATACAAACAACGGTTAGCACCGCTGAAAAGATATAGGCATATTTTCTTTTTCCGATGAAGTCGATCCAGGTATTTCTGAACAGGTTCTTTGTAGCCGGTGTCCACACGGAAAGTCCTTTTCCTTTATTCAGTCTTGAGAAAATCATTACTCTGGAAAGCAATACGGAAGTAAACAGGGTCATGGCAATACCGATCATCAGTGTCAGTGCGAAACCTTTAATAGGTCCGGTTCCGAAGAAAAACAGTACCACGGCGGTAAGGAAAGTTGTGGTGTGACCGTCAATGATCGCATTCAGGGCATGCTTGAAACCGTCTTTATATGCTTCCAGGATGCTTTTCCCGGCAAACAGCTCTTCTTTTGTTCTTTCGTAAATGATTACGTTGGTATCTACTGCAACGGCCATCGTAAGAACGATCCCCGCAATCCCCGGAAGGGTAAGCGTAAAGTCACCGGAATCCATGATCCCGAAGATATAGAATAAGTTGATCACCATGGCGATCACCGCATAAACGCCGGCTCCTCCATAGTAAAAAATGATGTATACGATGATAATGGCGAAGGCAATGATGAAAGACAAGAGTCCCGCGTCAATAGATTCCTGTCCAAGAGACGGACCTACTACCGTAGCCTGGACCACTTTTGCTCCGGCCGGCAGTTTACCTGCTCCCAGAACATCTACCAGCTCCTTAGCTTCTTCCTGGGAAAAATTCCCGGAAATCTGTGTTCTTCCGTTCGGAATGGCACCCACTACGTTCGGTGCTGTATAGACTCTGTTATCCAGGGTAACCGCTACCGGCTTCCCAACGTTTTTCTCCGTCATGGTTTTCCATTCTTTGGCACCTTTGGAATCCATCTGCATGTCTACCACTATTCTGCTCATTTCATCGTAGCTGATGTTGGCCGTTTCTACGGCACCGTCTACAGGAGCTTTCTGGTTGATGTTTCCTCTGATGGCATACAGAACAAGGCTCTGGGCATCGGTAGCCTCAGGCTTGTATCCCCACATAAACTGGGTATATTTGATGTTGGCCGGACGTAAAGACTGTGCGATTTTGCTGTTCAGGATTTTGTTGACAGCAGCGGTATCGGTAAGTTTTACATCGGCAACTCCGTTTGTTCTTAATTTATCAATATGCAAGAGATTGATGAAGTTGGTTGTCTTGGCAACTCCCATTGAATCTCCTTTAGCAGCTACAATAGAAGTAAGGGTCTGGAAATAAGGAGCAATTTCAGGAACCTGCTGTACTTCCCAGAACTGGAGCTTTGCAGAAGTCTGAAGCATTTTCTTCACCTTATCGATGTCTTTCATTCCCGGCATTTCCACGGAAATCCTGGCAGTCCCCGGCACCCGCTGTACGTTCGGCTGGATGGCTCCCAGTTTATCGATTCTGGTTCTGATTACCTCAAAAGCTGTTCCTACGGAAGCGTCGATCTTTCTTTTGACAATGCTTTTAACCTGCTCGTCAGGCGTATTGTACTTTACTTCCGTCAGCGTGGTGTTCCCGAAAATTTCCGGGTCAGCCAGCTTCAGGTTGGTCCCTTTCGCCTTGTTGATCGCATCAAACTGATCGAAGAAGTTGTCAATGTAAGATTTTGTGGAATTCTTCTGTACTTCATCCGTTTTGTTCAGCGCCTCGATCAGGATCGGATTGGTAGAATAATTCGTAAGATCATTGACAAGATCCCTCTGGTTGATTTCCAAAAGGACATTGATCCCTCCTTTCAGGTCGAGACCGAGTTTCATTTCCTTGTCTCTGGCTTTGGAGTAATACAGCTTGGTAAAACCAAGATTCAGCGTATCTTCCTTCAACCGTCTGATCTCTCTTTCGTTTCCGTTCGCAGCTTCAATCTGCGATTCAATTTTGCTGGCGTACCAGGTTGGCAATAGCTCATTTAAGCAAATTAGCCCCAGTACAATAGCAACAATTGTAATAAGTCCTTTTCCTTGCATTTTATTATAACTACGTTAAATTAAGTCGGCAAATATAATGATTTTATTGAATTTTATGAATTTTAAACACCAGAAATCGTTTATTTCCAGATATATCGGTAATGTTCTCCGGATTTAAGATATAATAAATTTTTCATGGTATGTTTAAGGATTTTTCAACGGTGAATTGGTATGAAATTTTCATTCCCTTTTAATACATTAAATATCAAAATATTATGAGAAATCTACTCTTTGCTGCGGGCATTTTCTGTGCCGGCATTTCCCATTCCCAAAGCGTCAATCTCGTGGAATTTGCCACAGGATTTACGGCCCCGGTAGAAATCGCTCATGCTAACGACAGCAGGATGTTTGTCGTTCAGCAAAACGGGATTATCCGTATTGTACAGCCTGACGGGACGGTAAACAGCACCAATTTCCTGAACATCAGCTCAAAAATCACTTACGGGGGAGAAAGAGGCCTTCTCGGTCTTGCTTTCCATCCTCAATACGCCGCCAACGGCTATTTTTTTGTTTATTATAATGATACAAGCGGCAATATCACCGTAGCAAGATATACCAGAAGTACATCCAATCCGGATACGGCAGACCCTGCCAGTGAAAAAATCATCCTCAACCAGCCAAAACCTTTCGACAATCATAACGGAGGGAGCATTCATTTTGCACCGGACGGCTATCTATGGGTAGTAACCGGAGACGGCGGAAGCGGCGGAGACCCCAATAATAATGCGCAGAATAAAAACTCGCTGCTTGGCAAACTGCTGCGCCTGGACATTAATTCCACCGGACCGTATAATATTCCTGCCGGAAACCCCTTTGTAGGCGTTGACGGGGCAGATGAAGTCTGGTCATACGGATTGCGAAATGCCTGGAAGTTTAATTTCGATACGGTTTCCGGGAACGTGATGATTGCCGATGTGGGACAGGGACAAATTGAAGAAATCAACAGGATGCCACTTACCCAGGCCGGCATCAACTACGGGTGGAGGTGTT
>NZ_CAJYMO010000262.1 GCF_913776365.1 uncultured Chryseobacterium sp.
TACCGGTTTTTAATAGGATTTTATCCTATGTTGTAGAAAGCCGTCCCTTCGGGACTTTAAATTAATGTAAATTCGATCGCAGAGCCATTATATTCAGCTGTTTATTTAATCAAGATATAATTATGCCTGTTGAGCCCGGATTCAAATTGAATGACTTTTGATAAAAATAAATGATGATCTTTATACCGGTTTTTAATAGGATTTTATCCTATGTTGTAGAAAGCCGTCCCTTCGGGACTTTAAATTAATGTAAATTAGATCGTAGTTTCATTGTATTCAGCTGTTTATTTAATCAAAAATATAATTATCCCTGTAGGGCCTGGATTCAAATAGAATGACTTTTGATAAAATGACAAAGAATTTTGTTTGGTTATTAATTGCTTCCGACTATAATTCCGATAAGAAACTTTCCGGCATCCAGCGCTTCCTTCTTCCGGATTTTTAACCAATATCGGGTTCATGTTCGTGTAAACTATTAACCATCAACCATCAACCATCAACTATCAATTATCAACCATCACTCATCACTCATCACTCATCACTCATCACCCATAACCCTCACCTATTTCGCCCTGCTGATGTCCGTCAGTGAATTGAGAAAGGCAATGATCTGCCGGATTTCGGTTTCAGACAGGTTCAGCTTATCCGGTGACAGGGTCTGGTTTTTTACCGGCAGGCCCAGGCCTTCCCCTCCGCCTTCGTTGTAAAATTCCAGCACTTCTTCCAGGGTGTTGAAGGCACCGTTGTGGAAATACGGTTTCGTCAATGCAGTATTTCTTACGGTAACGGTCTTAAAGGAATTTTCATAGATCCACGAGCTTTCTTTTTTTACCGGACTGCCGTTCCTTCCCCTGTCGGTATCCGGCTCCCATGGCTTTTGGCTGACCGGTTTTGAAGTGATGCCCAAGACCTCGGACTCGTTTTCGTTGAAAAACGGAGGGACGAGGCCGGAGAACGTCGGGGCAAAGTGGCAGGTGGCACAATTGGCTTTTCCCATGAAGAGGTTGAAGCCTTTTTTCGCTTCGTTGGAAATTTCTTTTTCATTCCGCATAAAACGGTCGAAATCGCTGTCGTAAGAGTACAGGGAGGCTACATAGGAGCTCAGTGCTTTGGAGAAATCCTGCCTGCTGATCTGCCCGTTCCCGAAAGCTTTTCTGAAGGCCCGCCTGTACTCCGGATTTTTCTTTAATTTCGCTATGATGCTCTCATAGCTGGTGTTGAATTCATCTTTGCTGTAGATGACATGTTCCGCCTGCTGCTCGAGGTAGAAGGCCCGCAGGTCATAGAAAAACCTTTTTGCAAATACGGCGTTGTAGAGGGAAGGAGCGTTTCTCAGTACCGTTCCGCCCTCTGTATTGCTGAAGGATTTCGGCTTCCGGTCGGTAAAGGCATATTCCGGAAGGTGGCAGGTGGCACAGCTCATTTTCCCGTCGGCACTGATCTGCCGGTCGTAAAAAATATCTTTTCCCAGGGCCCGCATCGCTTCACTGTCTTCCTCCCTTTCCAGCAGGGTGTAAAAATAGGGATCCAGGAAGTCGCTGCTGAAAAAGTTACTGTTACCTGCATTCCAGCCTGAGAATTCCTTCAGGTCATCCGGCCTGCCGTCCCAGCTCCCGAGCTCACTGTACAGCGGCTGGATGTATTGCTTATAGAATTCAATACGGTCGAAGGTGTCAAAACCGGTATTGCGTGATAAATAGGCGATGCCCTCAGTGAACAGGTGGTCTGCCTTCTGCAGATCGTAATTCCTGAAATAAGGTTCGTCATGCAGGTATTTTTGCATTCCCGCAAAGGCATGGGCCGCTTCTTCGGAAACATTCAGGGAGCCGGGCGTATCAAACCCTGTGATCCCAAGGCTGTAGATCCGGATCAGCTCGATTCTCAACGGCAAGGTCAGGTTGTTGCCTTTGCTCAGTCCGCTGGTGACCGAATTCAGGTAAAAGCCGGCATAGCTGTTGTTCAGGAAGTCCGTGATGGCGGCAATTTCATCTTTCTGCGTTTCGGCTTCACCGGAAAAAATCATTTCGTCCAGCACCTGCAGTCCTTCGGGAGGCAATGTATAAGCGGAAGTCCCGGCCGCTTCGATATGGAACAGCGGTGCGGCATTGAGGTGGGTCTTTGTAAATTCGGGATAATGGTAAGCCACGTAGAATTCGACTTCTTTAAAAGAATTCCGGGTTTTGCGCAGCGATTCGCGGAGTTCCGCCAGCGAAAGCCGGCCTTCGGAATAGCCGTGGGCATCCGACTTCAGCTGCTCAAGCGCGCTTTTGAAACCGGCCAGCCCTGTACTGATGGTATTGCGTTCCGGTGACTTTCCCTTGTCAACAGGTTGAAAGGACATGACCGCAAGTCCCGTTATCACCACCACCACAGCCGCCAAAGGATAGAATTTCATTTTTTTGCGCAAAGCTATTGATAGAAGCCGGGCCGGATGTTACCTTAATTTTATATTTATGTTAAATCACGTTAATCTTAGAAACTGCTGAGCTTTATTGAAGACAGATTCGCCGGCCCATTTCAGGAATTGTAAAAATCTGAATATATAATGACTGCTGACTGTTGAGTTCATTATAATCGTTTAACAGAACTGATTTACTACTTCGTTTTCAATCGCAAAGATTTTATTTTCTTTACGTGGTGTACAGGAAGGCAAAGAAAGCATCAGTAAAACTGATCTGAAGAAGCTTGTGAAATTTCATATCCATAAACAGAGGATGCCGTATGACATTCTGCCTCATTACCATTTGAAAACAGCCCTGAGAGTCGGGATCCATTTACCTGTTTACGTATCTTACCGGATGAATTTATCATCAATCTGTACAAGCGTCCGCTTCCGGGATTCCTGACCATAGCGCTCTACTGTCCTGCCCTATTCAATATTTTTTATTAATTTTGACTCCCGGAATCGACTTCATCAGGCAAAGGGCGTTTTCTGCAACGACCCGGGTTTATCACAATGGCGATGGGTTTTGGGGAAGGGTTTTAAACAATAGATCAATTATTCATTAATCAATCAAAAAAATAAAATACATATGCTTAATCAACTGGCGGCTTCAGAACTGGTTCTGAACGATGACGGAAGTGTTTACCACCTGAATCTTCTCCCGGAGGATATTGCGGGAAAAATAATCCTGGTGGGTGATCCTGACCGGGTAGCCAAGGTTTCAGCCTTTTTCGACACCGTTGAGATCCGGAAAAACAAGAGGGAATTCTACACCCACACCGGGACGCTGCGCGGGGAAAGGATTACCGTCATGTCTACCGGCATCGGTACGGAAAACATAGACATCGTGATGAACGAGCTGGATGCCTTGGTGAACATTGATCTTCAGAACAAAGAGTTCAAAAAGGAACACACCTCACTGCAGCTTTTCAGGATGGGAACCTGCGGAAGCGTAAATCCGGATGTACAGGTTGACCATATGCTGGTAACGCGGAATGTGGTGGGCCTTGACGGACTGATGCATTTCTATAAGGATTATGCTTTTGAAAATGAATTTTCAAGGAATTTCCTCGAAAAATTCCCGTATCCGGTCATCAGGCCGATGCTCTATTTCTCCGAATGGTCTGAAGAACTGGGAAACCTGTACAGTGATGCAGCGTACCACGGAAATACAGCCACATTTCCGGGATTCTACGCCCCACAGGGAAGACAGCTGCGCCTGAAGTCACTGGACGACAAGTTCCTGGAAACCCTGAACGAACTGGGCGTAACGAATTTTGAAATGGAAACCTCCGCGATCTATGCTTTTTCCAAACTGCTCGGCCACCAGGCTGTTACCGTGAACAATGTGATCGCCAACCGGAGACGCGGCGAATTCTCAGCAGACCATCATGCTTCCGAGAAAAAGCTCATCAACTGGGTACTGGACCGGATTATCAGATAAAACAGATGAGCCAAAACATCACCTGCCTTATCATAAAAGAGGATTCCGGCATCATCAATAAAAGCATAAATCAAATCAGGCTGGACGGATTTATCTTTATTCGGTTTAAAGATGATTTTAAAACCTTTATCAAAAATGCAAGGGATTTTGATGAATTAGAGGTATATCTGGATTATGTTAAATCAAGATATGATTTTGAAGAAGATGATACCGTTCAGGACCTTGTCAGAATCATTGAAGAGTATAAGCTAGATACTTTCATTCTTGAGCACTATTTTGAATTCGGTGATATTCCGGTCTGTCATTTTTTTATGATGGTTGAAGACGGTAAAATAATCAACGAATCCCTGGTTTTCGATGATGAATTTTCTGCAGACAATTATTCATCTGTACAAGATTACCATTTTCAGTTTGGATTACATTTTAACTGGTTATTAAGGACAGATTTATGGTAAGCATACATCTATACATCTAAGCACACTCCCGCAGATCAGCGGATTCAGCAGACTTTTCTATGATGATTAAATCTGTCGAATCACTTTAATATGCGGGAGATGTTATTTTTCATTCATTTCATCATGAGATAAATCAATATAAAGCAGTCTCAAGGTAAAAGAATCAAAAAGAATGCAGTACTGTCCATACACAATAAGATATTATAAGTGCCATTGATATAAAGTCCGATTATCCCGTTACCATATAAGGAAGTAAAATGAATTCGCAAAACCAGTGAATCACACATTATATAATCATTCCTTCAGATTAAACTATTTGCTTTTTTTGCATCATTACAATAGGAGTTACTGATTACCTGGCTTTTATGTTACACCGATTAAAAAAGCGCAGTACCGGATTACATTTGCCGGATAGATCGTACCCCAATCAGCCTCATCATTACATGGATATGAATTCAAATAAAAATCTGCTGAATCAGCTTGATCTGCGAGCACATAATCAAACAAGTATCAGGTCACGGGTATAGTGGGCTTCACCTGTCCTTTAAACCTTGTCAGATCATCGTTTTCAAAATTCATTGATCGTTACGTAAAAATGGGAAGAATACAGGCTTTCCGCAGATCCGGAAATGTTGGTCAGGTTAATGGTAATGGTTGAAGCGGAGGTCATTCTCGGATTGGAAATGGAGAAAGTGGTATTTCCGGCAAAATCGGCAGCCGGCGTTACGGTAATGGTTGCTCTCGCAGAACCTGTTACCCATGAAGCGGGAATCTCAATATTCATCGTAGCGGAATTTCCTGCGGGCAGGTTGTAGATATGTACAGCCGGCCATGCTTCAAAGCTGATCTGGTTTTTCCCGATGGTCCCTTTTTCCCCCAGTTTGTACTGTCCGCTGACATCCAGCCTTGCAGCCGTGTTTGGGGTTGCGGTGCCGATTCCGATATTGGCATTGCCGTCTCCCAGAACAACAGCATTGGCTTGGGCAGTGGCAGCATTATGACCGATGGCGGTGGAATACTGTCCGGTTGCCGAAGCGCCGGATCCCACTGCGGTGGAATGCTGGCCGTTGGTTACCGACTGGTACCCTACAGCCGTTTCACTGTTGGTCTTGGTTTTTGCGGCATATCCCACGGCCAGAGACTGGTATCCGGCGGCGGCGGCATTGTTCCCCAGTGCCATGGATTCATTGGCTGTTGTTTTGGCGTTGTACCCGAGAGCAGCAGACTGGAATCCGTCCGCCAGTGAATTGTTTCCCAGTGCGGTGGATTCGTTTTTGGCCGTTTTTGCGTTGTACCCGATGGCATTCGACTGGTAAGCACCCGCCGTTGCCTTATTCCCTACTGCCAGCCCGTCATTTGCGGTGACCGAGGCTTCATTGCCTATGGAAACACCCTGATAGGCAGATCCGGAGATCCCGATGGCTATTCCGTTCTGGCCGGCATTGGCTCCTGCTCCCAGACTGATGGAATGATCGGTACCCAGTCTTCCCGATTTCACGGAATTCACTTTGAAGACAAGGTCATCCTGGGTATTGGTACCCAAAGAAAGGTTGGTATTGGAACCCGTGTTGTTTCCGCTGTTCGAACCGGAATTGTTCCACGCATCCGGAGAAGAGACACCGGATGTGGTCATCATCCCCGAGGTGGCCGACAGCATATTCCATCTGGAATTGTTCCAGTAATAAAAACCTTTATCCGCAAGTCCGCCAAGTCCGTTGTTCCACACCATCAGGCCGCTGGCCGGTGACGCAATTGTAGTGATGTCCGTTACGGAAGTCAGGCTGACGCTGGGCAGTAAAATACCTTTGTTTGCCGAATTGAGATGAAGGATGGATGACGGATCCGGGCTGGTGGTTCCTATCCCCACCTGGGCTTTTAAATGATAAGAGGCCAACAGGATAAGGGCAGTGGAAAGCAGTCGAATTTCTGAATTTCGTTTCATATGAGATTATTATGGTATCAGTTTTATGCCACAAATATACCATTTTTTTATCATCACCCAACTTTTATTGCATTATTTTTAATTTAACACTAATTAGTGAAATAATAATCGTAAATTACTGTAATCAAATAAATTAACTGAAAAATCGCTATACCACCGACTGATAGGTATAAGCTCCTATTGTCTCACAAGGGGTCATTTCATGATTTTCGTATTGTATTTTTATTAAATTAATTAGTTTTTTATTGACAATACAATAATTAAATGATATAACATCTGCTTTATTTTTTACTCAATTTGAAGGTTATTTTAAGAATATGCGCTCGATCATAGTTTTCAGTGCATAAAATTTTTATGAAAAATTTAACAGCGTGATAAAAATTTAGGAATACTTCTTGTTAATTACATTGCATAACATAAACAACAAAATATCACATTATGAATAATTCAGAATACAACAAAGCAGAGAATGCAGTAGACAACACCGAAAATTCTCTTAAAAACACAGCAGATAATGCAAAATGGAAAGTGGAAGAACTCGCAGACCGTGCAAAAGACTATATTAATGAAAAAAGAAACAATGACGAGGAAGCACAGCACGAAGACTGGCTTGACCGAGCAAAGAATAACGTAGCTGATGCATGGGATACGGTAAAAGATAAAGCTAATGATGCCTGGGAAAAAACCAAAGATGCAGGTGAAGATGTAAAAGCGGAATGGAATAAGAAGACGAATTAGAATTTCAGTTATATAAATATTTTCAAAAAAAACGGAACCTTTTTTATAGAAGGCTCCGTTTTTTATTATGCCATCAACACAAATATTGCTACATTTGTAGCTTAAATAAACATTAGAAAATTATGTCATACGGTTTACTTAAAGGCAAAAAAGGGATTATTTTCGGAGCCCTTAATGATCAATCCATTGCATGGAAAGTTGCAGAACGATGCCATGAAGAAGGTGCTGAATTCATCCTTTCCAATGCTCCTATCGCCATGAGAATGGGCGAGCTGAACGCTTTGGCCGAAAAAACCGGCTCTGAAGTAGTAGGTGCCGACGCCACTTCCATTGAAGATCTGAAAAAACTTTTTGATGCCGCTGTTGCAAAATTTGGTAAAATAGACTTTATCCTCCACTCTATCGGCATGTCCGTAAACGTGAGAAAAGGAAAACATTATACGGAAATGAACTACGACTGGCTGGAAAAAGGCTGGGACGTATCTGCCGTTTCCTTCCATAAGGTAATGCGCGTGGCATGGGAGAAAGACTGTATGAACGAATGGGGAAGCATCCTGGCCCTCAGTTATATCGCTGCCCAGAGAACCTTCCCGGATTACAACGATATGTCTGACAACAAAGCCTATCTCGAAAGCATCGCCCGGACATTCGGAAATTACTGGGGGGAAAGGAAAGTACGGGTAAATACCGTTTCCCAGTCCCCTACCCCTACCACTGCCGGAAGCGGCGTAAAAGGATTCGGAGGCTTCCTCGGCTATGCGGAAGACATGTCGCCGCTGGGCAATGCCACCGCTCTCGACTGTGCCAACTACTGTGTTACCTTGTTCTCCGACCTGACCAAGAAAGTAACCATGCAGAACCTCTTCCACGACGGAGGTTTCAGCAGCTCAGGCGTTACCCAGAAAGTCATCAGCAAATACGATGCGGAATAAGCAAACGAACCTATCCCTAAACTATACAAGCCGGAAATCTGATTTCCGGCTTTTTGTTTATTGATTCAGATGAAATATGGTATTCATCATAAAGCCTTGCGGATAAACCGATCAAAAAAGAATGGGTCGTCAATGGTTTTGGGATTTAGATTCAGAATCCGACCGGTATAAAATGTTTTACAATATGCTAAAATTATCTAATCTTTATTATTATTGTAGTTTTGGAAAATTACAAAGTCTTACAATCAAAATCTTACATATTTAAACTAAAGCCTGTAATCTTCCCAGCTTTAAGCACACTCAAAATTAGAGTTTTTAGTTAATAATTTCTTGTTGTCGCTGTAAAAACTTTGTTGAAATGTGGGAAAATCTTCTGCATTGTGATTCAGTCTTCCATATTTCAACAAAAAATACCGGTGTGTAAGATATTCAATGATTGATGAGGTTATTCATTATTGCATATCCGTATTTCTGAATAATTTCTCATCTCGCTAATGCTTTCAAATACATAAACATCCGGTGATTCTGCACGAAATACATGATAAACACCTATACAACAGTGCTTTACGCCGGTTTTCCTTGCTGTATGTAATGAAGGTCAATGTCATCGCTGCCTCACCAATCTTTCAATTTTTCTGCAGTGAATTTCGGTCCGCTCTAAAGAAGGATGGAAATTACCATACTTTTATAATTCCCTTTTGCTTTCCCATTCCTTCTATTTCAATTCTGATCGTATCTTTCAAAGATGGCTGCTTTAAATATGCCCATACAATATCAGAGCTATCGACCTTTTTTTTATCCTCAGGAAAAATATTTAATACAATAGAATCTTTTAAATTCCTTTCGTAACTTAAATTATAAGGATATTGTGAAAAATGATCTATTCTTGTCTTTTCCATAGAATGATAACCATATCTAAATCCTTTTTCAATATATGGTTTAAAATAAAAACCTTTTAAATTAGCAGAATCAACGATTTTATAATTTAATTCTTTTACAAAAACTATTCTTTGTTTTGATTTTTCAATAGTCGAG
>NZ_CAJYMO010000263.1 GCF_913776365.1 uncultured Chryseobacterium sp.
ACGGAACTTGCCAATCAGCTGAAATCACAGGTGCTGATGTTGCTGACCGAAACCATTGGCGGTGCGGAAGAACAGAAAGGTACCGACAGCATACAGGCATATAAGTATGCACTGACCACCCGCGATAAGATCATTTCCCTTGAGGACGTTAAAAACTATTGCCGGATGGTCCTGAAGGATGAACAGAAGGAAGTCCGGGTAAAAAGAGGAACCATGATCAGCAACAGGCCGAAGGAAGGATTCATCAGGACCGTGGAAGTAGAGATCATTCCGCAGAACTATTCTTTCTACGGCAGGGTGTACTGGGAAAATATGGCCAACGTCCTGCGCAATCAGATCATCTCCAAAGCCATTGACGGCATCGAATACCGGGTAAGGATTACCAATGAAGATGCCGATTTTTAAACGTGATGGCAGAGCATTTGCTTGAGTATAGCGGATAAGTAGCATCACTGATTGATAGCATCACTGATGATAACGCAGATTGACAGCGCGGATTGATAGCACGGATTGTCAGCGCGGATTTTAAATCCGTGCTACCCTTACGCGTGCCATATCCGACTATCGCAATTTAACATAAAAAATTCCATAAAATTCCGTAATTTTGCATTGCGTGATTTTCATGTGGAATCACCCTGAATTATGAGTAAATCAACAGAGTATATAGAAGTTTACGGAGCACGTGAGCATAATCTTAAAAACATCAATGTAAAAATTCCGCGCAATGAGCTGGTTGTGATTACCGGGCTTTCGGGCAGTGGAAAATCTTCCCTGGCTTTCGACACGATTTTTGCAGAAGGGCAGCGGCGGTATATCGAAACCTTTTCTGCCTATGCACGGCAATTTCTCGGAGGCCTTGAACGGCCGGATGTGGATAAGATCGAAGGACTGTCCCCGGTGATAGCGATTGAGCAGAAAACAACCAATAAGAATCCGCGCTCCACGGTTGGAACGGTAACCGAGCTTTACGATTTCCTGCGTCTTCTTTTCGCAAGGGTATCCGATGCGTATTCCCAGACCACAGGAAAAAAGCTGGTGAGCTATACGGAAGACCAGATCCTGGAGGCTATCAAAGAAAATTATAAAGACGAAAAAATCATGCTGATGGCACCGGTAGTCCGCTCCCGGAAAGGCCATTACCATGAGCTGTTTGTTCAGATGGCAAAAAAAGGCTACGGACAGGCAAGAATCGACGGCGAGTTGCAGGATATAGAATATGACCTGAAACTCGACCGGTACAAAACCCACGATATCGATATTGTAATTGACCGGTGGATCATTGGCGAAAGTGCTTCCGAAAACCGGATGGAGAAATCGCTGAGAACGGCAATGGAGATGGGAGAAGGCATTATCGGGATCCAGAAGCTGGGCGGTTCGGAAATCGAATATTTCTCCAAAAACCTTATGGACGCCGAAACGGGACATTCCCTGGCCTTGCCGGAACCCAATACGTTTTCCTTCAACTCACCGAAAGGAAGCTGCCCGAACTGCAAAGGGCTCGGAACGATTAAAAAGATCAACACCGATTATTTTGTCGATAACCCGAAGCTTTCAATCAATCAGGGAGGACTGCTTCCCCTGGAAGATATTAAGTCCAACAAATGGATCGTTTCCCAGATCAAGAACATCCTTGAAATTTTCGGACTCGGACTCGCTACGCCTTTCAAAGATATTCCTGCGGAAGCACTGGATTACATGTATAACGGTTGTCATAAAGAATTCAACAAAGACCTGAAATATGCCGGCATTACCAAAAAGATCAAGGTAAGCTTTGACGGACTGATTCCTTTTATGGAAGAAATGATTGACGAAAAGGAATCCTACGAAGCCGTTATGCTGGAACGGCATTTCACAACAGAGGAAACCTGTCCGCAATGCAAGGGGACAAGGCTTCAGCCTTCCAGCCTGAGTTTCAAGATCGATGGTAAAAACATCGCTGAAGTCAATGGGCTGAGCCTGATTGATCTGAAGGACTGGCTGTCTGAAATAAAAGGGACCTTCTCAGAAAAAAATAAAATCATTGCCCACGAGATCCTGAAGGAAATCGAGACCAGGCTACAGTTCCTTCTGGATGTAGGACTGGATTATCTGAGCCTGAGCCGGAGTTCAAGAACGCTCTCCGGAGGAGAGTCCCAGAGGATAAGGCTGGCTACCCAGATCGGTTCCCAGCTGGTGAATGTATTGTATATCCTGGATGAACCGAGTATCGGGCTGCATCAGCGGGACAATGAACGGCTGATCAATTCCCTGAAGAACCTCCGGGATATCGGCAACTCCGTGCTGGTGGTGGAGCATGACAAAGATATGATCCTGGAAGCGGACGAGGTGCTGGATGTAGGACCGAGAGCCGGAAAATTCGGAGGGGAAATCCTCTGGCAGGGTAAGCCGGCAGATCTGGTGAAAGCGGACACCATTACCGCACAATACATCAATGGAAAACGCAAGATTGAAATTCCTGCGGAACGCCGTGCAGGAAGCGGGAAACATATTATATTAAAAGGAGCTACCGGAAACAACCTTAAAAATGTCACATTGGATATTCCACTGGGAAAACTGGTGGTAGTGACCGGAATCTCAGGAAGCGGAAAATCCTCGCTCATCAACGGGACATTGTATCCGATCCTGAACAAGCATTTCTACAGGGCCGTCCAGGAACCTTTACCCTATAAAAAAATCGATGGTCTTGAGCATATCGACAAAATCGTTGACGTAGACCAGACCCCGATCGGCAGGACGCCGAGATCCAATCCGGCTACCTATACCGGAATGTTTACCGATATCCGGAATCTTTTTGCCGAGCTGCCGGAATCCAAGATCCGGGGATATAAACCGGGAAGGTTCTCCTTTAATGTAAAAGGCGGAAGGTGCGAGACCTGCCAGGGCGGCGGACTGAAAGTCATTGAAATGAATTTCCTGCCGGATGTATACGTCCACTGTGAAACCTGTAACGGAAAACGCTTCAACAGGGAAACGCTGGAAGTACGTTACAAAGGAAAATCGATTTCCGATGTGCTGGACATGACGATTGATGAGGTAGTGGAATTCTTCCAGCCGATTCCTAAGATTTATTCCAGGGTAAAAACCCTGCAGGATGTCGGGTTAGGGTATATCACGATGGGACAGCAATCGACCACGCTTTCCGGAGGAGAAGCCCAAAGGATCAAGCTGGCTACCGAACTGGCCAAACGCCAGACCGGAAATACCTTATACATCCTGGATGAACCGACAACCGGACTTCATTTCGAAGACGTAAAGATCCTGATGGATGCCATTAATCAATTGGTGGAACTTGGCAACTCGTTCATCATCATCGAACACAATATGGATGTCATCAAACTGGCCGACCATATTATCGACGTGGGCCCGGAAGGCGGAAAGCACGGCGGCCAGATCGTTGCCCAGGGAACGCCGGAAGAAATCGTGAAATCCAAGAAGAGCCTGACGGGAAAGTTTCTGAAGCGGGAACTCTAGGAATATTTTGTATGAAAGCATTAAGCCAGAAGGATGGAAGGAATTCCGCATATTTTGAAATTCAGGAAGACGGAGTATTTGTAAAAAACAACTTTGCATGAGAAATTAACGAGTACAAAGTTTATTTTCCGGACCTTCAGTTTGATGAGACTGTATTCAGGAAAAAGAAGGATCCTGTCCTGTTTGGGATTGTCATATCAATGTTGTTTAATTCGATTCTGTTAACCACCATAATCAACACTGAGTACCAGTTGTCCTATAATGTCGGGATGATTGTGTTTTTTCTGGCCATGTCTCCTACTCTTATTGTTACGGCAATAGGCAATAATGAATTCAGAAAAGAAAATTCTAAAAGTCTTGCGGCTTCAAAACCTTTGTTTTTTTCTTACAGAAAGAAAGAAATGGTTGAAGTTGATGCCTTTATTGGCAATATCAAAGAAAGCAAAAAGCAGTTCTTCCTGAATGAATATTACAAAGTTGATCATCTGATTCCTGTTCATACACAAATCAGCAGGATTCACTGGCTATATGAAATGAAGTACATCAGTGAAAGCGATGCAAAATTTATCATTGATGAATTGGAAAGCAAGAGAATTATTGAAGGGCTTTAGATCCAGATACTGATGTAAAAAAAAGGAATTTGTATAAACAGATTCCTTTTTTTTATGACCAGGTAAATTGCCGGGTTAAAGTTCCATGAAAAAAATTGGAAAGCCATCGGGATTCTGTTTATCCTATGGCACTACAGAAAATAAGCTGATAAGACATCAGTATCAAAGAAGGCGAACATCGAAAAGACTCAATAAATTACAGGTATGATAAAAATTCCGGTGCCTGAATTTATAGAAACTCAGATTCGGATTATCATCTATTGACAGTACTGTTTTCAGAGGTAATAGGAAACGAAAAGCTGATGTATCCTGGAGTCCGAAGATGGATTTATTAGGCCTTTTATCTCTCTTACTGTATTTATTTGAGGGAAATTTCAATCTCCACTATTAAATTTTCATATAATTTAAAATTTATAGATCTAAAAATCAATTATTTACATTTTGATGTTAACTCAATGTTAACGGAATATGAATTTAATATAAACTATTTTCTTATCTTTGGTTAAAGATGAATTAGTCATTTAAAAATACTTAAAACCAAAGCGTTATGAAAAATAAAATACAGATCCTGGTAGCTGCCTTCTTTATTTTAGGAGGTATGACTATGGCTAATACGGCTAAAGCACAGACAACGGATTCCAATACGATACAGGAAGTTAAATTATATAAGAATGACGGCTTTAATGAAGTCCGGGAAATCCTGATGGATAATTTTGATTTTACGGCTTCCGATTATAAACAGGGTACCGTTAATTCGGTTGTGAAATTTGAGGTGGCTGAAAACGGGAAAATTGTCAATGTGCATTCCCAGGGAGACTGCAAAAATGTGAGCCGGGAAATTGAAAACGCACTGAAAGGTTCTTACTACAACGGCAGCCGCAAGAAATCGGCAGCATCACCAGACATGATGGCCTATACGTATGTCATGCCGGTAACGCTGGAGATAGATCATCCGTAATGGTCTGACATAATAAGATAGATAAAAGCCATACCCTGCACGGTATGGTTTTTATCATTTAATACACTTTATTGTGAAAAATAGAGGTTGCTGCATACTATTTTTCATCGATCAGCGTTTTATAATCAACAGCAAAATTAAAACGATATGAAAAATGTTAAAAAACTCAACAGAACGGAACTGAAATCCGTTTACGGAGGGAAACCGAAGGAATACTGCGTGTATTGCGAAAGATTAAACAAGACGGTCTGCAGTACGATCCCGATCGGGACCTGCCCTTGACCTGACTGTACAAAGCTGCCTCATGAGGCAGCTTTTCTATTGCGGCTGACGGGCTTCCGCAATAAAGTTTTCCAGACTTGACCTGAGATCTTTGAGATCCGGATTATCCCCGAATATGATGTTGTCAATTTTCCAGCCTCCGGAATCCTTCACAAGCAGTACATGGTCTGTCCATACAGCTTTTGGCGCAAATGCGGCATTTTGAAATTCCACTATGGATTCCGCTTTGTCTTTTGAAACGTTATTGATCATGATTTTTCTGATACGGTACGAAGTAAATCCCTCGTACAGACTGGTGAAAACGGAACCTTCGAGGAGCAGGGGCTTATCATCCGGGTATTCGCTGTTTTTCACCCGTTCCATATCATCTTCCGATGTTTTCACTGCTTTTTCCAGCAACGTTTTCAGGGTGTCCGTAAAAAGCCCTTGCGGAACAGGCCGGTCATACAGATTTTCTCCTGACTTTGCATAGGAATTAAACAACCGGTTAAGCTGTGCGGAAATTGCCTTTTCGTTGCCGGATGTGTCTCCTTGGTTTGTACAGCCTGTGCATAGCAGAATAAGGCTGATCCATAATACGATTTTTTTCATTGTATTTTTATCTCAGAAGACTAAAGA
>NZ_CAJYMO010000264.1 GCF_913776365.1 uncultured Chryseobacterium sp.
ATCTTTTTCAGTGCGATATGGGAAAGGGTTTCTGACATGCCGTAGGTTTCAAAGATCCTGCAGTTTTCAGGCAGGGACAGTTCAGCTATCTTTTTTTTCAATGATTCCGAAACGGCGGCCCCGCCAATGATCAGGTTCCTGAGCCGGTACAACTGATCCAATGAATGTTCTACCTGCAACGGCGTCATGGCACAGAAATCAATTTCGTGGTCCAGATGTCCAAGCGGCTGTAAGGCAGGATCGGCAACCGTCAGTTTCAATTTTCTTACGATTGACCGGACCACCATCATTTTCCCGGAAATATATTCCACCGGAAGACAGAGCAAAGCGGTATCCCCTTCTCTGAACCCAAGAAAATTACAGGTCTTTTCTGCAGAATTCATCATTCTTGTTTTCTCAATAGCCAATATTTTCGGTATTCCCGTAGAACCGGAGGTCTGTACCGTTACCATCTGCGAATCTGAAAACCATTCGTCCAGAAAAGCCCTTACTTTGGCTTCAAATCCCGGATTAAAAGATAATTGATTCATATTGAGATTATTAAAATCGATCTGCATCTCTACTGTTTATTAAAAGTACAGTAAATTTAAAAAAAAATAAAAAACTTCTTGCAAATAATTAAAAAAGCTGTAAATTTGCACCACTAAAACAAACACAGACTCATGGTGTAGCGGTAACACTACTGATTTTGGTTCAGTCATCTGGGGTTCGAATCCCTGTGAGTCTACGGAAACCATCCTTTTTAAGGGTGGTTTTTTTGTGCCTGCCTTTAATCACTATGAATAAACATTTCATAATATGCCTGGCGATTATAAGTTTCTATACTTGTAAACCGCCCCGTTAATGGTTTGTGAAAGTTTAGCACCCGTCTTTTCCAATCTGTAAACTCCGTAATGGAAAAGATCATCATCCGGATAAAGGTTAAACTCATAAACATCAGGATCAATCTGGTCTTCATCCAGAAAAACAATAAAAAACTGGGGATCAGAAAATGATTTCGTGATAGCCAAAAAAGGCCTGACGATGCTATAATTAACCTGTCGGCAATATCCATCTATCAGAATTCTAAGCCATTTCTGATCACCTCCTTCAAATATCCAGTTATAAACACCTCCGATCAGCAAGAATTCTTTAACGACAGCCGGAAACGCATTCCCATAATTCCACAGCTGCTCCAGTTCCCATATCTGTTGCACATTCATTCCTGTATTGGGTACCGTATCAGGGTTATTCAAATCACTTCTTGGATTTTCCTGAAAAAATTTCAGATAATCTGTTTCCATATGGGATCATTTATAAATCCAGGTTCTTTTCCTGATTCTTTAATTCATTATTCATAAAGCAGAAAGTATTCTATTTCCTCCAGATCTCCTGAAGCAGAATTGATTTTAAACTTCCAGCTTTTCATATCAATACTGACGGACAATTTATAATAAGGATGATCTGAGCTGTCATATTCTTTACGTAATTCGACCTCTCTTCTTATATTAAGATTAAAATTACTATTTTTAACATCATCAATTTCACTTTCGGCCCTGTATCTTGCCATGATCTTAGGTTGTAACAAATCAGCTTCATACGCTGCATCTTTACTGTCAAAAGTTTTATAAGTGCTTCCATGCTGCCTGATATATTTGATTTGCTTCATGAGCGGTAATGCCTGTTTCCGGAATTTTGAGATAAATATTTTTAATAACGTTTTTTGATCCAAAGGAAAATCTTTGTCATAAAAATGTTCCGAAACCATATCCTGCTGACTGACCTGCATTGAATATAAAACATTGGAAAATTGTTTCCCGTTATCGAGTTGAGCATATTTCACAGATGTATAGGGATATAAACACTGACTGCTGCCACAGAAACTATCTTTAGTGAGTTCTACAAAATTATCTTTAGAATAAAGTTGTGAAACAGAATTTGACCTTTCAATGGATACCAGCTTGTCCTCTTTGTATTTATAAAATTCATAATTCTCCGTTCTAAGATTACCGGTTTTCATGATATAATACTCATTCTTCCCTACCGGTATTTTTAAAATACTGTTCTTTACAATCATTGAATCATTTGATTGATTTCTGGTTAAAGAGTCATATTTTGCTTTTGAATAATAAGAATACCGGCCATCTTTTTTATCTTTAAATAATAAAGTTTCTGAATTTATGACCAGATCAAAATATCGGCTTTGTACTTTTTCGAATTCGGATTTTTCAGTTTCAATTCTTAATTTTAGATCATCTCTGTTCTGGGCATTCAGCAAACAGGATAAAAATAATAATGCTATATAAATACTTTTTTTCACGATATTATTCAATTACTAGATTCTCTGTATTGTATGGATTTGATACCATTCAGGTTCTTTTTTGATACAACGAATGAATGAACTACGGTTTCTCTCATTTCCTGTATTTTCAAAATTAAATCTTTTAGCAGAATATGGCCTGATGAATTCTTTTATTTTGCCTTTCTTATTTAAAGCCCGGGGATTTTGCCACTGACTGTTATCCCTATTTTCTGCTATTCCTATGCAGAATGACTTCCCTTATTCTGATCCGCCGTCTTATTTATCTCCGGTGTCAGCAAAGGTAAAATGAAGACCAGAGCCCATACTGCCTGAAATACCGTATACATTCTTACGGAATAAATATGGATATAGGCAAAGCGGACAGTCAGGTCTTCAAAAGTAGTTACTACAGTGGTAGTAAGCGCATGAAACAACGGCGAAAAAACAACCTGTCTCGCCGCACGGAACTTTCCGTCATCGATAAAATAGCTTTCGATCATCACCGGAGAAACACTGATGACGGGGAAACATGCAATGAGTAAAGTCACCAGGATCATAGAGACTGACGTATTGAAATTGAATATCCGGTTTTTAAATGAGAAAAAGAGCGAAAAAAAGGTAAAGTACACCAGTAGATAACACAGAGAAGAGTTCCATAACGGGATGTTATTCTCGTATCTGAAAGACCTGTCTGTTTCAGATGAAAAAAAGTGATACCCAAGAGAAACGGACAGTAAAAACAACCCTATGAAGAACGTTTTGCCGGTAAAAATAACGGTTGGAATTTTTCGTCTATCTTTTTTCACAAAAAACAGGAAGGTGGAAAAGAAAAAGAACAAGAAGCTATACACCTGATATAAAATCAGGGAGTTGTGTTCCTCGCTGAATTGCTCAATCCGTAAATGTCCTGCACCAGGACCAAAAAACAAGGTTACCAAAGAGGGTAACAGATTGGAAACCTCCAATGTATACATGTCGCTGATCCGGGAATGCCAGGAACCCCCGTATTCACTTTGGCCAACCCCAATATAATAGCAGGGAAATAAAGCAAACCAAATGAGAACGTGCCAAATTTTGAAATGCTGTTGTGGTTTCAGTCGTAGAAAAAGTACTGAAAAAATAGTCATCTGTAAAAATACCACCCAAGAATTTCCGGAAAACAGAGCCGATACCAATGCAGACAAAAAGCAGCAGAACGCGATAGCTATTGCCTGAAAGATTTTGATGCTGTACTTTTTAACGTTCATAGCCAAAGATATTGATCTTCCTCTGATTTTATGATATATATATCTGAAACTTTAGTGCAAACCTACTTATGAATGAATAAAAATATGTGGTCAGTCCTTTTGGCAAATTTCAGTCAATATCGTATGAAGATGTTCCGGGGATATCCTGTGACTTTCCAGATCGGAAATGCTAAGGTTATAATTCCTGCGGTTATCCAACATAAAAAGGCCTTTGTATTTTTCATCCGGTGTCTCAAGACCGTACAGATAATTGCCTTCCATAAAGCGTAAGTTATCAATCCTCATTTCCTTTGAAATATAATCAGCCGGTATAAAGATCGACATGATTTTACCTGTTTTTTTCTGTTGTATGCTCAGTTGCATCATATCGCTCTTCTCACTGGACAATCTCAGTTCTTCAGAATAGAGGTAGATGTAGAAGAAATTGCTGTCAACATCCCTGACCTGAACATTCCCATTGAATTCAGGCCGGAATCCCCTTAATGCAAAAGAAGGACTGAGACGGGTAGCCACTATATCAAAATGATCCAGGAAATTGTTTTTGCTTACATCAAAAAGTGTATACCGTACTTTAAACAGAGGTGGCGGAGACGGTTGAGAATAAAAGAATTTTATACTGAAGAACAGCAAAAAAAGAATTGTTTTTTTCATTACAGATGAGTTTCTGATGGTTATTATTTTTTAGAACCGGGCTGATTTTAGCAGCTTTATTTCACCTGAACATCCATACTGAAATTTCAGGAAGATAAGGGTTAGATTACACTCAGCTAAAAAAGTTATATCATATTATAAAAATAATTATTCAATGTTGGATATGTCCATCTTATTAGGATAAGAATAAAATAAAGGCCACCTAACTTTCTAGATAGCCTCTTGTATTACTCGATAATTAAAGTATTACTTTATTATTCTATAAATGTCATCCATCATAATGTTTTTATCCTTACTTATTTGTTTTTGAATAGTATTATTCTCATTATTAAAGCTAAAAAAGTTATAATCATCTCTTATAAAATACAATTTATTTCCTTTTACTGCAACAAAATAAATTTGATTTTCCCAAAGATCACAGCATCGAAATTCGTATTTATCTCTGCTTAGATTCCGTAAAAACTCTGCATAATTATAGAATAAATTATAAGCTTCCATTAATTGTTGCTGATTAGCAAAACTATACTCTGTAATATCTGTAATTGCTTTTGTATTTTTGTAACTAATAGTATAAATTATAGCTCTTTTCTTTTCCAAAATTCTATCTATATCACAATGACACGTGCTTGATCCAATTTTATCTGGATATTCCTGTATTTCTTTTATTTGCAAATTTGGTGCATCCTCAATAGATTTTTTTAAATCATATATTGCATTGTGAATATAATTTTGTGGCATTAATTTTTTCCTCTTCAAATCATATATCATACTATCTCGCCTATTCTTGTCAACAAGATATTTACCATTAAAAAAAATATTTGGATTCTTTTTTGTTCTTATTTTTTCTAGTGAATTTTGTTTACATGAAATGATAATAAGTAAAACTGCAAAAAAAATATTTTTCATAAATTACGTAGGCTTAAACAATTGATACACATTTGCATCTAAACTTGTGTCTTTTTCAGGATGGCTATAATATGCTCCTCCGACTTTCTTTTTTCCACTATAATAAAAATAAGCACCAGACAAAAATTCATTAATTTTATCATCTAACTCTCCAGTTCTAAAGCTTCTACAGCCACCAATATCCTCAACAAACAAAAATAGTGGATCATCATTGCTTCCTATAAGTTCACTGCTTCCAAATTTTATTTTAAATTCTTTATTTTTTGATACAATAACTAAAGTAGAGTGGTATTCTGATGCTATTCCAACTGCAAATGCACTAATCTCATTCTTAGCAGTTAAAGATAATAATTTTTCCTCTATACGTGGTTTTACATTTTTTAAAAACTCATCACTGTCATTAATATCATGCGATTTTGAAGTCAATCTTGTCTTTTTATAAGTTGGAGCAATAATTATTTTTTTTGAATAATATCTGGTGTCAAGTGATTTAACGCATGCAGACATTATATCATTCGTAGGAATATTTGATGGAGATTTTTCCTTATAAAGTGTTCTTAAATTACTCGCAAAAGCATTTAAACAGCACATTGCACAATTTCTCTTTTTGTCATGCCTCCCTTCATCAGCATTTTTTCTCAGTTCATTTATTACTTTGGGATTCCAATTTTCTTTCTTGCTTTTTTGAAAATCATATTCTTCTACATCAAATACCTCGCTGTAAACCGTTCCTACTTTTGGATGAAAGATTTTTATATAGCATTCAGCTGTACTAAACTCTGTATCTTCAAAGGCCTTTTCCTGCATTTTCTCTGTAAACTGAGTCATGTATTTTGCGTTCCCTAACCTTAAAGATGTATTAAAATCCAATACGGTATCATCTTTATCAGGTTTTGTACTCCATATACTTTCCGAATCCATTATTGAAAACTGAATATTCTCTTTTGTAGACAAATTGGTTTTTATCCTAAACTCTAATCTTTCAGAGAAATTTTTTGGCTTTTTTACAATCTCTATTTGGAGGATCTTATTTTTTCCTCCATTCATAATATCATCTCGATAGGTTCCGTATGGATTATCAAGTGATAAAGCCTTTACTGATTTAAAACTGTCATAAATATTTTCCATTTTTATGTTTTTTGTTGATGCAAATGTCAATCAGTAAAGCGACAAAACTTGACGTGTTTAAATTTATTTTCTAAAATCTTCTTTAAGAGTATTTTAAAAATCAATATTAAAAAAATAGTTAAAGCTAAAAAAACACCATCTTAAGTTTACATAAATAAAACATAGAAATACTTATTTGATCCAACTAATATCAATTTTATAGAAAAACATTACAATTAATGATAGAAAATAAAACGCTAGTTTGCTAATCTTTTGCCATTACTTCAGAATGTTCTGACCTAAAAAGTTTTTTATCTTTAATTATTTAAATTTAGGAGAAAAGTCAAAATTAAAAGGATCCATAATATAGCTGCTAATCTTGAGACCACAATTAATTAAAAATTTATAAGCACTAATACTTATTTTTTATTTTTAAATCAAGTTGGTTATAAAGACCTTGTCTATTATCCCATCCATACTGAAATTTCAGGAAGATAAAAGTTAGATGATTTTCAATTGGAAAGTTATATTGCATTCGGTAAAAATTGAATGTCCGAACTCTGGGCATTCCGGAAATAAGAAAGGAAGTCCCGATAAAAGCAGAATATGAACCTTATATATAAGCAGTCCGGATTGATCTTTTCTGATGTAGCTTATGATCATCTCTTTCCTGCACATTAAAGTAATTGCATGGAAAAAGAATACCCGAATTTATTGCTGCACTACAGGAGCTCGTCCGGAACTTCAATCCCGTTTTTTTTCATGTATTCCAGCAGGTTGCGGTGTTTGTTTTCATATTCCCGGCTGCTGCCTGCGCACTGGTCGGAAATGCTGCAGATTTCGGAGGGTTTAATGTCTAAAATCTTTGAAACTTTGGTCAGGATATCCAGGTTGATTTTCACTTTGGAATTCTCGATATCCGAATAGGCTTTCTGGGAAATACCCATCTCAAAAGCCATATATTCCTGCGTAAGATCTTTGCTTCTCCTGATTTTCCTGATATTTTGACCGCATATCTTCATCGCTTTCCTTTTAGTAGTTTTCGGTATACTTTAGAAGGATACCTATTAGACTCTCACAAAGTTAGTGAATACCTTTGTCAAAACATTACAGCACTGCATGATATTTATTTTTTCAGCAGGTTTAGCCTAAAAAACCGTACTGAAAGCCTCTGCTTCGGAGACCAAATATCGCTTCAGGACAATACACAGGAATTATGGAGACGCAACAATTCAATTATGACAATGCCATTGTCAGGGCATTTCTCTATGCCACCATCGCATTCGGTCTGGCAGGCTTCTTACTCGGGCTCACCGCTGCACTGATGCTCTTCTACCCGGAACTTCCGGAATTTCTCTTCGGAACCGATGATACGACCATCAGAAGCCTGGCCTCAGGAAACATCCAGGGACTCATCAATACACAGGGCGCACTGGGATTCGGAAGGATCAGGATGCTGCACACCAGCGCCGTGATCTTCGCCTTCGTCTGCAATTCATTTTTCTGCGGGGCTTATTACAGCCTGCAGCGGCTATTGAAAACGAGGATGTACAGCGATACGCTTTCCTGGATCCATTTCTGGAGCTGGCAGATCATGATCATCAGTGTGGTGATCACCTTCCTGATGGGCATCAACACGTCAAAAGAATACGCCGAACACGAATGGCCGATCGATATCTTAATTACCGTTTCATGGGTGGTCTTCGGGATCAATATGTTCGGGACCATTGCTAAAAGAAGGGTAAGGCACCTGTACGTAGCCATCTGGTTCTTTGTAGGGACCTGGATTGCCGTAGCCATGCTCCATATTTTCAACAACCTGGAAGTGCCGCTGTCCTTTACCACCTGGAAGTCCTACTCTGTTTATGCCGGGACAAAAGATGCGCTGGTACAGTGGTGGTACGGCCATAATGCAGTAGCTTTCGTACTGACAACGCCGGTGCTGGGGCTGATGTATTATTTTCTTCCCAAGGCGGCAGACCGGCCGGTCTTTTCTTATAAATTATCCATTATCCACTTCTGGTCGCTGATCTTCGTTTACCTCTGGGCGGGGCCTCACCACCTGCAGTATACGGCACTTCCGGCCTGGGCACAGGCGGTTGGTACAGGCTTCTCCATCATGCTGATCGCGCCTTCCTGGGGCGGAATGCTGAATGGACTGCTGACCCTGAGAGGTGCGTGGGACAAAGTACGGGAAAACCCGATCCTCAAATTCTTCGTCGTAGCCGTTACCTGTTACGGGATGGCCACTTTTGAAGGCCCTTTGCTGGCCACCAAATCCCTGAATAAAATCGGCCATTACACCGACTGGGTAATCGGGCACGTACACATCGGTGCACTCGGCTGGAACGGGTTTATGGCTTTCGGAATCATCTATTACCTGATTCCCGTAATGTGGAGAACGCCCATGTGGTCTAAAAAGCTGGCCAACTGGCATTTCTGGCTCGGAACCCTGGGTATTATTTTCTATGCGGTCCCGATGTATATATCAGGATTTACCCAGGGGCTGATGTGGAAACAGTTCAACCCGGACGGCACCCTGGTATGGAAAAACTGGCTGGACACCGTTACCGCCATTATCCCTTACTATAAACTGAGGTTTTTAGGCGGTGCATTGTATCTTTCGGGAGCGGTACTGATGGTCGTGAATGTTATCAGAACCGTAAGAGCCGGATCTTTCCAGAAAAATGTCCCTGCCGAAGCACCTGCACTGGCGACCATCGGAGACGGGAGAAAAACAGGCGAAGGGATTCACCTCTGGCTCGAAAGAACCCCAAAACTCCTGTCCGTACTGGCTTTCATTACCATAGCGATCGGAGGCCTGGTGGAAATTATTCCCACACTGACACTGAAACAAAGCGTCCCTACCATCACGGCGGTAAAACCTTATTCCCCGCTTGAACTGGAAGGCCGCGACCTCTACATCCGCGAAGGCTGCAACGCCTGCCACTCCCAGATGATCAGGCCGTTCCGTGATGAAATTGTAAGGTTTGAAGGCAAAAACGGGCAATACTCCAAAGCAGGGGAATTCATCTATGACCGTCCGTTTCTCTGGGGATCCAAGCGAACCGGGCCGGACCTTCACCGGGAGGGTGGCAGGAATCCCGATTCATGGCACTTCAAGCATATGTACAACCCAAGGATCACCTCAGCCGGTTCCATCATGCCGCGGTTCCCATGGCTGATTACCAATAAACTGAATACGACACAGATGGCAGATAAGATGAAACTTATGAAGAATTATTTTGATGTTCCGTATACCAAGGCAGAGATCGATTCTGCCAACGAATGGGCCGGTCACCAGGCGGAAGGTATCGTAAAAAGGATTTACGCAGAAGCTGTGGATATCAGGACACAGGTAGAAGCAGACCGGAAAGCCAGAGGGAGTGCCTTTGTACCGCTGGAACAGAGAGAAATCGTAGCCATGATTGCCTACCTGCAAAGACTGGGTACCGATATCAAAACGACTCAGATCAAAACCGCAAGCGCAGAATAATTAAAATCCATCCTAATGAAGACAAGAACACCCGTTTCCGTTTATATCCTGATGACAGTAGGACTTACCGTAATGGCGTTCGAAATGTTCGCCCCTGATTCAGGGTATTTTTCTTCCCCTTTTTTCTGGGGGCTGATGCTTATTGCTGTCATTTTGCTGCTGATCATGAATTCGATCGGGGACCTGATTGAGAACCAGCATTTTTCCCGGCTTACGGATGAAGAAAAAGCGGAATACATCCGGGAGAAAAGCATACCGTATTTTCAGAAGCTGTGGCATTCCGCCTTTAAGAAACAGCCGGCTACGGAAGAGAAAGACATCCTGATCGACCATGGTTTCGACGGGATTACGGAACTGGACAATTCGCTGCCGAAATGGTGGGTCGGATTGTTCTACTTCGGATTTATCTTCTGTGCGGTATATATGACGGCCTTCGCTTTTACGGATTATGCACACCCTGATGCCGAGCTGAACGCTGAAACCAAAGTAATGCTGGCATCCATTGAAGAATTTGAAAAAACAGCCCCGCAGATTACACTGGAATCCTCCCGATACAATGCGGATTATATAACCGAGGGACAGGAGCTTTTCAAAACCAACTGTGTCACCTGCCATGGCGAAGGTGCGAGAGGCGGGATCGGACCCAACCTTACCGATATGTACTGGATCAACATCAAAGAAGAAAGCCTGTTCAGAAATGTGTTCTGGATGCTGGAGAACGGCTCCCCTAATAATCCGGCCATGCGCCCGATGATCAAAGAGGGAACTATTACGGGACGGGACGCTGAAAAGATTGCAGCCTACATTTACCATATCAATCAGGAAACTTCACCCGTTACGCCTGCACAGGGCGGTGCCGCTCCGCAGGGAGAAGCAGTACGGTGGAAAGACGGAAAACCATAAATATAATGATTATCTCAGCATATTAAACCATGCCATGCCCCCTTTCACCACTCAACCGATCAACATTTGAATTTCATTTTTTACTCAACCTTTTCATTAGAAAAATGATACGAAGGGGGGCGTTTTAAGAACATTTTATCCTGGCTTTGACTGTTCACATCAACTCATTCACTAAACAGTTCACTCAACTAAATTCTATAAAAGAGCAGTCAAGGCAGGATTTTTGTATACAGGAAAGGGTACAAAAATCGTATGATAAGTACATGAAGTAATATTATATTTGTTTTTAAATCCGATCACTATTGAAACTGAAAATCAACAAAAGAAAACTCTTGCGGCGTTTCCTCATAACCATTATTTCCATAGTGGTTCTTATTGTGCTGCTTATTCTCAGCCTCAGACTGCCGGCCGTTCAGAACTTTGTCAAAGATAAACTGGTGGTTTACCTGGAGAAAAAAATCAAGACCAAAGTAAGCCTGGAAAGGGTATATATAGGATTTCCAAACAGCCTTGTTATGGAAAATCTCTATTTAAAAGGCCAGGATATCGACACCCTGTTAGCCGTCAGAAAGCTTGATGTAGGACTGAACATGATGAAGCTCATCAATTCCACGGCCGACATTACTTCCGTGGACCTGGAAGGCGCCAGGGCTAATGTGGTCAGAAGGCCCAACGGTACGTTCAATTTCGACTATATTCTTAATGCTTTCGCTACCAGCGACAAACAGGAAAGTCCGTCAAAACCTTTTATTATCTCCCTGGATAAGATCAGGCTGCAGGATATCGGAGTTACCTTCAACGACCAGCAGTCGAAAAATGACATCAACCTGTATTTCAAGTCTTTCGACACCCGTGTAAAGACGTTTGATCTTCAGAACAATTCCTATGCCGTCAATGATATCAATCTCGACGGATTAAAGCTGAAACTGAAACAGGACCTGGTGGAGGAAGTCTCAAAGAAAGTGGAGAAAAAAGTAGATTCCCTGAACAGTAAGAAGCCGATGAAACTCGGACTGAGGGGAATCAAACTGACGAATTTCAATATCGATTACGGCGACGACAATACAAAAACTTTTGCCAAAGTTCTGTTCAAGGAACTTAGCACTAAAATCTATAAGCTTGACCTGGAAAACAACAATTACAGCATAGCCAACGTATTCCTTTCAGGAGCAGACATCAATGCCAACCTTTACCTTCCGGCTCAGAATGCCAACCCTAAAGATGAAAAAAAACCTGAGGTTTCAAAAGCAACCGATCAGCAGAAAGCGCTGAACCTGCTGTTGGGCAAACTGGTACTGAACGATGTGAAAGTAGCTTATAATAACACGGCTATCGCTCCCACAAGACAGGGAATGGATTTCAATCACCTTAACTTTTCCAAAATGAATCTTGAGGTAAAAGGATTCAAAATGCAGGACAATACATTTGCCGGAACGGTAAGCTCTGCGGAAATCCGGGAAGGAAGAGGACTGGATATACAGGAATTCACTACCGACTTCGTATACAATGAAAAAGAAGCTTATCTGAAAGACCTTTATCTGCAGACCCCGAAAACGGTATTGCGCGATGAGGTGGTCCTGAATTACAATTCCATTGAGCAGCTCAGCTCCAATTTAGGGGCTGTACGGATTTCAGCCAATATCAAAGATTCTAAAATCGGTTTTGCCGATATCCTGAACCTGGTTCCGACACTGAGGGCTACCCCGCCGTTCAACAAATACCCGAACGCCATCCTGAATGTGAATGCCCATGTGAAAGGAAATGTAAATGACCTCCTGATCAACAATCTTAAAGTTTCAGGAATCGATCAGCTGAGGGTAGCTGCTTCCGGAAGGATCAGGAATGCCATGAATCCTGAAAACCTGTATTATGATCTGAAAATTGCCGAGCTGTCTTCATCAGCCAGAACCATCTTCAACCTGGTGCCTAAAAATACCATTCCTTCCACGATCTCACTGCCTTCCCATATGAGCATTAAAGGAACGGCGAAAGGAACCACCAAGGTGGTGGATGCCAATATCAACCTGTATTCCACTTTAGGGAATGCTTCGGTAAATGCCAAGGTAGATATGAGGCGAAAAAACAGGGAACTGTATGATGTGAAAGCCAACCTGCAGGGATTACAGATCGGGAAGATCATCCAGAATAAAGAAGTAGGAGCCGTTTCCGCACAGATCTATGCCAAAGGAGAAAGCTTTGATTTCAAAAATGCCAATGCTGACCTCAGAGGCCATGTTGCATCAGCTGTATACAAAGGATACCGCTATCAGAATATGAACCTTACCGGAAAAATCAGACGCGGAAATTACCATATCGTCCTGAACTCCAAAGATCCCAATGCCAATCTGCAGCTTACCGCTTCCGGAGTGTATAATGAGAAAAATCCTACAGTAAAAATCAATGGCCAGGTTATAAAGCTTGACCTGAACAAGCTTGGGTTCTACAAGGATCCGATGATCCTGGCCGGGAAAATAGACGGCGACTTTACCAGCCTTGATCCTGATAACCTGAACGGGTACCTGAACCTGCAAGATTTTGCTTTCTCCGACAGCAAAGACGTTTATCCGGTACAGGAAGTAAGCCTGAAAGCCTCTTCCACCAATGATTCCACCAATATCGTATTCAATTCACAAATTGCTGATGTGGAACTGAGAGGAAAATATAAACTTACCCAGATCTTCGGAGCATTGTCGCAGACCGTTAATCAATACTACCAGTTCCAGAAGCCGGCGAAAAACCAGAAAATACAGGCCGGCCAGTTCTTTACATTCAATGCTAAGATCAAAAATGATGACCTGATCCGTAAATTTGTTCCGGAACTGAAAAGTTTTGAAACCATCAACCTGACCGGAAATTACGACGCCGATTCGCAGAAAATAGAAATCGACGGCCAGATCCCGCGGGTGCTGTACGGTGAAAATTCTATCGAAAATGCAGCCATCCGGGTAACCAATGAAAACCAGGCCCTGCAGTACAATGTAAGCGTAGCTTCCTTAAAAAGCTCAAGCTTTGCCCTGAATAAGGTAAATGTCGGCGGCGACGTAGCCAATAATATCATCAATTACAACATCACTACGAAAGATGAGAAGGATGAAACCCAGTTCCTGATTGCCGGGAATGCAAAATCAATGAACGATATTACGGAGATCTCCCTGAATCCGAACGGGCTGCGGCTGAATTATACCGACTGGACCGTGGCGGAAGGAAACAGGATACAGATCGGCAGCAAAGGAATCCTGGCAGATAACTTCAGGCTTTCCAATGCCGGCAGCGAAATCCTTTTACAGTCCGAAAGCCAGTCACCGAATGCACCGCTGAACGTTTCGCTGAAAGATTTTAAAATAGAGACCATCACGGAACTGATTAAGAAAGACACCGTTCTAGCCAGGGGAACTATTAACGGTACCGCCCAGCTGCGCGACCTTACCAGAAAGATGACCTTTACTTCCGACCTGAATATTACCGACCTGATCGTTTACGGCAGCCCGGTAGGAAATCTTGCAGTAAAGGTGAACAACACCTCAGCTAACCTTCTGAATGCTGATGTGGCATTGTCCGGAAACAATAACGACGTAAGAATCCTTGGGGACTACAATACCTCATCAAGCACATTCGACCTCAATATGGCCATCAACCAACTTCAGATGAAATCCGTACAGGGGCTTTCGATGAACGCCATTACCAATACGGAAGGCTATATTTCAGGAAATCTTAAGATTACCGGAACTTCCAAAGAACCTAACATCCTCGGAAAGGTAAAATTCAATGATGTAGGCCTGGAAATTGCCAAAACAGGAAGTGATTTCAGGAAGCTGAATGATGAAATTGATTTTACCCGCCGCGGAATTGAATTCAATGATTTCAAGATCAATGATAAAGACGGAAACTCATTGGTAGTGGACGGCCAGGTGCTGACCCAGACCTACCGGGATTTTGCATTTAACCTCGATGTCAATGCAAAAGATTTCAAGGTGGTGAATTCCGAAAAATCCAATGATGCCATCATGTACGGGGTTCTTGCCATAGATGCGGGATTGCGAATCCGCGGAAACCTTGATCTCCCTAAAGTGGATGGCAGACTTGCCGTTGCAGACAATACCGATTTTACATTTGTGTTGCCTCAGTCCTCTCCTACCTTACAGGAAAGAGAAGGCATTGTGGAATTCATCGATCAGGATCAGGTTGCGCTAAATAAGACCATCAAGGCAGATTCACTGAACAGCCAGACCCGTATCAAAGGAATGGATGTCAGCGTCAATATCGAGCTCAGCAAAGAAGCGAAACTTTCCTTACTGATCGATAAGGCCAACGGAGATTTTGTAAAACTCCAGGGGGAAGCGGAACTTACCGGAGGAATCGATCCTTCCGGAAAAACAACGCTCGTAGGAGTATATGAAGTGGAATCCGGAAGCTACGAAATGTCGGTAAGCATCCTGAAACGTAAGTTCGACATCCAGAAAGGAAGCACCATTACCTGGACCGGGGAGCCTACAACCGCCAACCTGGACATCACTGCCGTATATAAAACAGAAACGGCACCGATCGACCTGGTGGAACAGCAGATCAGCGGGGAAAGCGCCGGAACGCTGAATCAATTCAAACAAAGGATCCCTTTCAACACATTGCTAAAAATGAACGGTGAGCTGCTGAAACCGGTGATTACTTTTGACATCACTACGGCAGAAAAGAACAATGCCGTGTCATCCACCGTGACGGATATCGTAGACCAGAAGCTTTCACAGCTGAGAACCCAGGAATCTGAAATGAACAAACAGGTGTTCGCACTCCTTCTTCTCAACCGGTTCATCGGGGAAAACCCGTTCCAGTCCGGAGCCGGCGTCTCCGGGGAAACCATGGCCAGGCAGAGTGTAAGCAAGATCTTATCCCAACAGCTGAACAACCTGGCTTCAGGGCTGATCAAAGGAGTAGATCTTAATTTCGACCTGGAATCATCCGAAGATTATTCTACCGGAACCCAGAACACCCGTACTGACCTGAACGTGGACATCAGCAAGAAGCTTCTGAATGACCGCCTGAAAGTCTCGGTAGGCAGCAATTTCGGACTGGAAGGAGAAGCCAGGCAGAATGAGAACATGACCAATATCGCAGGGGATGTTACCGTAGATTACAGCCTGTCCAGAGACGAACGCTACATGCTGAGGGCATACCGTAAAAATGAATACCAGGTGGCCCTGCAGGGACAGATCGTGGAAACGGGGCTCGGGTTTATCATTACCCTTGATTATGATAAATTCCGGGATATCTTCCGCAAATCAGCCGACAGGAAACAGCAGCGATCTGCCAGAAAAAATAAAGAGAACCAAGCCGTAGAATTTAAATAATGAAAAACACCTATCAAACCTATTTTAACTATATCCTTACCTGCGGACTGGTTTCGGTAACCCTGTCATGCAGCAATACGAAATACCTGAAAGAAAGCCAGATGCTGTATACGGGTGCAGAAATCAATATTGAAAACGATACCATTTCCAAAAGTGAAAAAAATAACCTGAAATCAGCCCTTGAGGGAAAACTGACGCCAAAGCCCAATTCTTCTTTTCTGGGTCTGAGGCCCAAGCTCTTCTTTTATAATATTGCGAAAGAGCCTAAAAAAGAGAAAGGCTTTAATTACTGGCTGAAATACAAGATCGGGGAAAAGCCGGTTCTGCTCGGTGACGTGGACCGGGAATTCAACCGGGATATCATTGTGAATTATGCAGAGAATAAAGGATATTTCAATGCTGATGCTACCTATGACACCATTTCCAAAAATAAAAAAGCGAAAGTCATCTATACGGTAAAACCCGGAGCGAGATACCTGATCAGCGATGTTAAGTTCCAGAAGGATTCTTCTCTCGTCAATAGAGAGATCCAGATGCTTACGGATAAGACTTTCCTGAAAAAAGGACAGCCCTTTGATCTGGACGTCATCAAATCCGAAAGAGAAAGGATAGACAACGGCTTAAAGGAAAGAGGATTTTATTATTTTCATCCGGATAACCTCATTGTACAGGCAGACAGCACCGTGAGCAAAAACCATAAGGTGGAAATGAACGTCAAGCTCAAAGACAATACGCCGGAACTTTCTACTGAACAGTTCAGCATCGATAAAGTGGTAGTTTTCCCGAATTACAACATTCAGGATGTAAAAGACGGAAAATACAATGTTCCGATGCAGGCCGATTCGCTTGAGAAATATAAATATCATGATATTTATGTGATTGATCCTTCGCATAAGTTCAAGCCAAGGATTTTCGACCGTGCCCTGTATTTCAAAACGGGAGACCTTTATAACCGGACCAACCATAACCTTACCCTGAACCGTCTGATCAGCTTAGGGGTTTTTAAATTCGTAAAAAATGAATTTGTAGTTTCAGATTCATTGCAGCATAAATTTGATGCTTATTACCTGCTGACCCCGCGGCAGCTGCAGTCGTTAAGACTGGAAGCCTTGGGACGGACCAATTCTGCCAATTATGCAGGAAGCGAGCTTAACCTGAACTGGACCCACCGTAATTTTTTCCGGGGTGCGGAACAGTTTAAAGCTTCCGTTTACGGTGCTTTTGACGTACAGATCGGCGGACCGGAGAATGCAAAAAATATTTTCAGGGCCGGTACCAATGTACAGCTTTCCATTCCGAGGATTGTAGCGCCTTTCCGGTTTAATTCTTCAAGTGCCTTTGTACCGAGGACCAATATCAACCTCGGATATGAATTCCAGAACCGTACGGAATATTATACCCTGAATACGTTCACCGGATCTTTCGGCTATGTATGGAAGGAAAATGCCAGGAAAGAGCATGATCTCAAGGTTCTGGACATTACTTACGTTTCACCGGCTAATATTACGCCTTTATATAATTCTATCTCCCAAAAAAGCGATGCGATGCGGAGAGTGGTGGAAAAACAGCTGATTTTCGGGCCTACCTATTCTTATACGTATACCAACACCATGCTTCCGAAGCCTACTACTATTTACTATAAAGGAACGCTGGACCTTGCCGGAAACCTTACCGGCCTGATTACGGGAGCCAATGTAAAAAAGGATAAGGAAAAAACCATATTCGGAGTGCCGTTCAGCCAGTATGCCAAAATAGAAAATGATTTCAGGCTGTATCACAAGTTCAATGAAAAGACCTCTCTTGCCACCAGGGCGATTGCAGGAATAGCCTACCCGTACGGGAATTCTGAGCATATTCCTTTTTCAAGGCAGTTTTTCTCCGGGGGAAGCAACAGTGTCAGGGCCTTCCGGGCCAGAACGCTGGGACCGGGCAGTTTTGATCCGAGAACGATACAGGAAGGCTATTACTTCGATCAGTCCGGAGACATCAAGCTGGAACTGAATGCGGAATACCGTGCAAATCTCTATAAATTCCTGAATGTAGCAGTCTTTGCGGATGCCGGAAACGTATGGCTCGTCAATGAGGATGCCGAACGTCCGGGCGCTAAATTCTCCAAGGAATTTTTAAGCGAGGTAGCGGTAGGAGCCGGAGTTGGTCTGAGGCTTGATTTTTCCATCCTGATCCTGAGGCTTGATCTGGCAATGCCGCTCCGTGTCCCTTATTATGAAAGAGGCGACCGCTGGGCTTTCGATAAAATCAATTTCGGGGATTCTGCATGGAGAAGGGATAACCTGATCCTGAATATCGCCATCGGTTATCCTTTTTAAATTTTCAGCTATGGTAAAAAGAATGAAATTTTTCTGGGAAACCCTAAAGGAAACCTTTACCCAATGGAACAACTCCACTGCATCCAACGATTCGGCCAGTTTAGCCTATTATGCCATCTTTTCGATTCCAGGTCTGCTGATCATCATCATCTGGATTGCGGGGAACTTCTTTGGGGAAGAAGCCATCAATGGAGAGATCACCAAGCAGATCAGCGGCATTATGGGAACGGAAGCAGCCAAAAGCGTACAGGAGCTGATTGCAGGCGCATTGATTGACAAGGAAAATGTTTTTATGAAGATCATTGGGATCGGTTCGCTGGTCTTCGGTTCCACTACCCTCTTTTTCCAGCTTCAGAAGTCGCTGAACAGCCTCTGGGATGTACAGGCAGCTCCCAAAAAAGCGTTGGTCAAGTTTCTGCTGGACAGGGCAAATTCATTAGGAATGATCCTGATCCTTGGTTTTTTACTGATGGTCACCATGGTCCTCTCCAATGTGATCAGCCTTTTCAATAACTGGATTACTTCCTATTTCGGATTTGAAACCTACCTGATTATAGAGCTTATCAACTATGCCATCGGATTTGCTGTGGTCATGCTGTTGTTTGCCTTAATGTTCAAGGTATTGCCGGATGTGGAAATCAGCTGGAAACCGGTGTGGAGAGGGGCTTTCCTGACTGCTATCCTTTTTACGCTCGGAAAGTTCCTGCTGGGTCTTTATTTCGGGACGGCAAAGCCTACGTCAGCATTCGGAGCGGCAGGAACGGTCATCCTGATCATGATGTGGATTAACTATTCATGCATGCTGGTGTTTTTTGGGGCAGAATATACTAAAGTATATGCCATCAGGAAAGGACACCGGATTGTTCCTTCCAAGCATGCAAAATGGAGCGAGGCCAAACTTTACGAAGAAAGTTTACAGAACCAGGTGAAAACAAAGAATATTGAAGCCTGAAATAAAGTAAAAGCTATAGAAATAAAAAAGCCTTTGGAGCGTTTCCAAAGGCTTTTTGTATTTTACATTCTGTCTACAGTTCCTATTCCCAATAAGCGTAAAGCTTTTTTAATCGTCCGGGCGGTCAGTGAAGAAAGGTTCAGTCTTACCTGCTTTATATTTTCATCCTCCAGTTTCAGGACCGGATTGCTCTGGTAAAAAGAATTATAGGCTTTTACAAGCTCATAGAGGTAATTTGCAATCAAGGCAGGGCTTAAGAGTTCTGCTGCTTTTGTAACGGTTCCTTTATAATTGGCAAGCAGCATGGTCAATTCCTTTTCCTGTGTATTCAGTTCGATGTCAGTGATCTCTTTGTGCTGATACTCCGCTTTATTCAGCAGGGACTGGATTCTGGCATAGGTATAAAGGATAAACGGCCCGGTATTCCCGTTAAAATCAATACTTTCTTCCGGGTTGAACAGCATTTTTTTCTTTGGATCCACCTTCAGCATGAAATATTTCAGGGCTGCCTGGCCGATAACCTCATAAGAAGTTTCTTTTTCTGCTTCCGTAAGGCCTTCCAGCTTTCCTAATTCTATTGTCTTTGCTTTTGCTGAATCGTACATTTCCTGCATCAGCTCATCGGCATCTACTACCGTTCCTTCACGGGATTTCATTTTTCCGTTCGGGAGCTCTACCATTCCGTAAGACAGATGATAAAGATGATCAGCCCATGCATATCCGAGTTTCCCAAGAATTTTAAACAATACCTGGAAATGGTAATCCTGTTCATTTCCTACGGTATAGATTAATTTCTGAATATCATTTTGCTTGAAACGTTCGACAGCTGTTCCCAGATCCTGGGTCATGTATACCGAAGTACCGTCCGAACGGAGCAGCAGTTTCTGATCCAGCCCTTCCTCCGTAAGGTCGCACCATACCGATCCGTCTTCTTTCTGGTACAGCACACCTTTCTCCAATCCTTCCTGGATAAGATCTTTTCCTAAAATATAGGTATTGCTTTCGTATTGTATCTGATCGAAATTTACACCCAGCCTCTCGTAGGTTTCGGCAAAGCCTTTGTACACCCAGGCATTCATTTCATTCCACAGGGCTCTTACTTTTTCATCTCCGTTTTCCCAGTTCAATAGCATCTGCTGGGCTTCTTTCATCAGCGGGGCTTCTTTTTTAGCCTGCTCTTCGGGCATTCCGCCGGCAGTCAGTTCTGAAATCTCTTTTTTATATTCCTGGTCGAATTTTACATAATAATTCCCGACCAGCTTATCGCCTTTAGTCCCGGTACCTTCAGGTGTTTCCCCCTGTCCGAATTTTTCCCAGGCCAGCATCGATTTGCAGATGTGGATGCCACGGTCATTGATGATCTGGGTTTTGATCACCTCGTACCCTGCTTCCTTAAGGATTTCGGATACGGAGAAGCCCAAAAGGTTATTTCTTACATGCCCGAGGTGCAATGGCTTATTGGTATTCGGGGATGAATATTCGATCATTACGGTAGCGTCTTTCTTTTCCACAACACCGAAATCCTCTGTTACAAACTTCAGGCTGTCAACGAAAAAGTTATTTTTCACTTTCACATTCAGGAAACCTTTTACCACATTAAAGCTCTCCAGCAGGTCCGCCTGCTCTGTCAGTGCCTGCCCCAGCTCCATACCGATAGCCTCGGGGTTCTTCTTGAGTTGTTTTACCAACGGGAAAGTAACAATGGTAAAGTCGCCTTCAAACTCGGTTTTATTTTCCTGAACTTCAAGGCTGATATCTTTCAGCTGATAGACGTTCAGAATCACCTCCGAAAGTTTTTCTTCTATTTTATTTTTGATATTCATGATATGCTATTTTGCGGAAACCTCCCGGTTTTCCTTTTTGAACTGCAAATATACGGAAATAAAAAAACCGCCCGAAGGCGGAATACATATGAAGGAAATTAAACTACTGCTTCGTAAATACCAAACTTGCTTCATCATTTCCCAGAACATTATCCAGATTTTGAGAATTATCGGTAATCTTCAGTTCTACAGATGAAAAGTCCTGTACTTCTTTTTTTAACATTTTGGAAATTCCGTTTTCCTGATAGGTAAGGGTAAGAATCTTTGTGACCTTATCATAACTCCAGTTTCCCGCAAATGAGTCGTATAATGTACAATTTGATGAAGAGCCTGTGCTCCCATATCTTTCATAGACTCCTGAAAAATTAGAGTTTACGGAAATCTGTCCTTTCTTCTCACAATCTGCCAAAAGATAAATTTTTCCTTTATACTCATACCGTACAGGTTTCCATACCCCGTTTAAATCAGGAGCCGGAAGCACCGTATTTTCTCTTTCATCACTGTTTGAACAGGATATAGCCATACCGGCCATGAGTAGGAAGCTAATCAACAATTTCATATTTTCTTTACTTGGGAAATATTCCTGTTATCTCACACAGGAATATTCTGTATATTTTTAATAACATCCGGCTAAAAAACATCCCAAAACACTTTGGTTGTTACTTTATCTCCACCTATTTTCTGGGCTGCTGCCGTTACATAGTTTTTATTTAAAAGATATTCCTGGTCTGAATATTTCATCCGTACCGGTACGCCTTCCACTGCAGAATCATCAGGGTTTACAAAGACCGGATAATCCAGCCTCCGGGCGAAGTTCCAGGCCTGAAAGCCTTTATTGAACATCGCTACCCAAGCCTGTGCCCCGATAGACTGTTTCCAGTTGGATGCATTAAAAGGATTTGCCGCTACAAAAGTGCTTGCATTTGCTGAACTGATGCCGTATTCCGTCATCGATGCCGTAACAGCCTGGCTGTACAATGAAGCAGCCGAACCGCCAACGTTGAATCCTCTGGCCGCCGCTTCTGCTCTTAGAAACATAATCTCCGTGTAGTCCAGTAAATACCCCTGGGCATTTTCTGTAATCAGCATGTAGCTGCCGTCTTCTCCAACGTCCGGAATTCCATTGGTGCTTTTTGGCGATGTCATGTGGGAATATCCCAGAAATGAATTATTAGCTCCGTAGACGCCTCCTTTATAGGTACCCCCAACTTTCGTAAACCATCTGTCTCTTCTCGGATCTGAAGTTAAGTTCATGTAATCCACAAGAACATCTGAAGGAATAAAATCATTTCTTCCGGACTGCACGGCTTCCTGGTATACCGGATTGGCAAATAATCCTGACGGGAAGGCGGATAATCCCCAACTGTCTTCCTTTGCCTCGAACAATCCTGCATTATAGGCTGCTTCGGCATTGGCTTTTGCAATAGCAGGTTCAACATCCGAAAGAGTGACTGCAAGTCTGAATTTCAAAGAATTCCCCATTTTTCTCCATTTTGCCATATTGCCGTTATAGAAAAGATCTTCCGTGTAACCGTTCTGGGTAGTATTGATCATGGCAATAGCCGCATCAATTCTTTTAAGCAGATCCAGATAAATGGCTTTTGCATCATCATAAGGAATTTCCGAAGGACCGGGAGTTCCGGGAACCGCCTTTAAGGCTCCGAAATAAGGAACATCTCCGTAAGTATCCACCAGATTAGACCACGCATATACATTTGTCAGCTCAATAATAGCCATATTGTTGTTTTTCTTTGCGGCATCCAGGCTTTCATTCTGAAGAAACTGTTTTGCATCCCTGAGTGCTGAAAGAACGCCGGGCGAATGGACAGCGGCAGAACTGGAAGCCATCATCCGGTTATAATGATTTCTTGGGATCGGCCTTGTTACCATATCATAATTGGATTCATCAATATAGGTAGTCTGTGCCCACTGTTGGGTAAAAAACCTCGCTATGTTATTGTTTACATTTGGAGTAAGCAGCTGGGAAATCAGTTCCTGTTCAGCACTGGCTACCAAAAGCCCGGAAGGTACTACAGTAGGATGTTTAGGATCCTCATTCAAGGAAGTAATGTCGCTCTCGCATGAGTTCGTGACCACCGTTAAAGAAATAATGCTGAATATTAATAATACTTTTTTCATTTTTAGAATTTTAATGTTACGTTAACCCCTAAATCACGTGTTGTCGGCAATACGCCAATGGAGTTCCCTCTTGAAGAAAGGCCGTTCCCCGTTCCTGCCTCAGGATCTGCATAGGGTAGGTTTTTATGAATGATCCAAAGGTTTCTTCCTACCAGTGAAATCTTTACTTCCTGAAAAGAAGTACTTGCTAAAAGAGACTTAGGCAAACTGTATCCAATGCTCGCTTCTCGCAGCTTCACATAAGACGCATCGTAAACAAACCTGGCATTCGGCATTCTCCTGTAACCATCTACATTTCCAAAGCTGTCAGGCGCAGAAGTGGGTGTTGTATTTACCTGTCCATTCGGGTTTACCCCGGGATTTACCACTCCTGCTGTCCTGTAATCTCCTACTGCTGTTTCTTCATAAAGACCGGTAGCAAGACCATAGTACATATCGGTTGAGAATACATCGCCTCCATGTTTCACATCAATAAGGAAACTTAGGGAAAGACCTTTATAAGTAAAGCTGTTGCGCACCCCTCCGATCCAGTCCGGTGTAATATTCCCGATTACCTGATTCGGATTAGTCAGGTACCGCCCGTTGGCAGGATTGACTACCTTTTCTCCATTCAGATAGACATAATCTGATCCGACCAGCGCTCCGAAAGCTTCACCTACCCTCGCATTCAGGGAAACACCTCCCTGATAGGAAGCCAGTAAATAATTCTGGGAATCACCATATAATGAAATTACTTCATTTTCATTTTTGGACCAGTTAACGTCGATGTCCCATTTGAAGGTATCATTTTTAACAGGAGTACCGTTCAGCTGTACTTCAATACCCTTGTTATTGATCTGGCCTGCATTCACCAGAAATGTCCTGTAGCCGGTAGCAGAAGTTACCGGAAGATTAATGATCTGATCTGTGGTACGGGTTTTATAGATCGCTACGTCAAATCCCAGTCTGTTTCTAAAAAACTGCCCTTCCATCCCGAATTCAACTTCTCTGGACCGCTGAGGTTTCAGATAGGGGTTTGCTAAAAAGTAGGATTGATTGATTAATCCAACACCGCTGAAACCTCCTCTTACACGGTAGGTATTCTGCAGCCTGTAATTCTGTGTGGAAGATCCTACTTCTGCATAATTCCCTCTGATTTTCCAGAAACTCAGCCAATCTGGTTTCCAGAGCTCGGAAAGAATCAGGGAACCTGTAGCAGAATAATAGTCGTAGACATTATTTTCTTTTGGCAGATTTGAACTTTGGTCTACGCGGTACGTTCCGTCGACAAAGAGTAAATTTCTATACCCAAAAGAGGCTGTTGCATAAAGACTGGAAGTTACCCATTTTGAATAATTTTCATCAGGAGGAATAATTGGGTTCACGGAATTTGAGATGGCAAATAATCCGGGCGTAGCCAGTCCGCCTTCTGTACTGGCATACACATTATCGATCAGGTTTCTTCTGACATTTCCTCCTACAATCCCGCTTACATTGAGATCCGGTGTAATATCAAATTTATAGTTGGCGAACAAATCGAAATTGGTTTCCGTAGTCCGGAGATCTTCCCTGGAATATCCTGAAGTCACATTATTTCCGGAAGCTCCGAAAGCCTGAGGCAATGATCCCTGCGTCAGCCTCTCTTCGATCAGCATCTGCAACTGGTCATACGAGAGTTTTCCGGTAATGCCGAAGTTTTTTGATACATCGTATTTGATCTGAGCATAGCTGAAGCTTCTTGTCCTTGTATCTGACTGGTAATTCTGGTACCGCTGGAAATAAGGATTATTCCAGTAAGCCGGCGTACCGTCTGCGCCTGAGCTCCGGTTCCAGGTCAGGTTTGAATTGCTTCTCTGATACGCATCTCTCAGATCGTAAACGTCTACATTGGTCTGCCACCATTGCCTGAATCCGGTCACCACATTATCAGAATAGCCTGTTTCATTTCGTCCTTTCGTATCCTGAATAGTAAGGGTGGAAAATACACTGGCATGAAGCTTATCGGAAAAATCGTAATTGAACTTTGCAGAAAGACTGTTCTTTCTTAAATCTGAATTAGGAAGAAGTCCGTTCGAAAGCATATTGGTATAGGAAAGGGAGACATTAGAATTCTTATTTCCTTTTTCCAGCGAGATCGTGTTGACATACGTAACCGGTGTTTCAAAAAATTTGATAGGACCGTTCTTTGCTGCCTGCCATGGTGTTGCCTGTCCATAAGTCGGGGAATCCGGATTATAGGAATCCCACTGCCTTACCAATAGAGCAGGATTGAATTCGGCTCCATAGGAAGCATCTTCCGTAAAAGGAACCTGCAATTGCCCTGTAATGGGGTCATAATTAAAATATTCATCAGGGGCACCGTCTCCGCTGGTATCATTTCCATAGGTATGCCCGTAACCGGCTCCATACCGGGTCTGATACTTTGGAAAAGTAGAACGGTCGATAAATCCCGCTGTGATTCCTGAATTCAAGGTTACGCCCCAGCTTCCATCCTGCTTGCCACGGCCGTTTTTGGTAACAATCAGAATGACCCCGTCACTTCCCCGTTCACCATACAATGCTGAAGCTGCAGCTCCTTTGAGAACATTTATACTTTCTATGTCATCCTGATTGATATCCGAAAGGAAGTTACCGTAATCAAAGATAGCTCCACCTACTGTCCCGTTATTTACCGGTGAACCGTCGATAACGATCAAAGGACTTCCTCCTGACAGGGACTTGTACCCTCTGATCAACAAGTTGGCAGAGCCCCCAAAATTGTTATTGGTATTTACCTGTAAACCGGAAACCTTTCCGGAAAGCAGAGATGCTACATTTCCTGTATTGGTAGTACCGCCGGTAAGAGCTTCCGCCTTTACTTCCTCGGAAGCATATCCTAATGATTTTTTTTCTCTTTTAATCCCCAGTGCCGTTACCACAACCCCTTCGATCTCTTGTGTTCTTACAGTATCATTCCTACTTTGCTGAGCCTGTACAACAGCTAGAGATGAGGATAATACCAGAGTTAAAATGCCAGCTGTTAGTTTCTTCATATATATCTAGTTTATTAAGTGTATACAAATTTGTAAAACTTTATTAACATGACAAAGAAAAATCATAAATTTTTACAATTTAATCAGTAAAATTGATAATATATTAAATTGATTTAATTAAAATTTGTTAAAATATCTATTTTTAACAAATTTATAACTATAATAATTAATTTTAAGTATGTAATTTATAATTCACATAATTGATATTTATTTACATAATATAAATTATTAAATAATTGATTATAATGAATTTAAATATTTTAATAGCACTTAATTTTCACATTATTATGATTTAAATAAATATTATCATTGGTTTAATTTTATGAATGTATTACAATGTAAAGATGATATATACAGACTGACTATATTAAAGTTCACCTAATTTTCCTTATACCAAAATACTAGCTCTCTGAAAAATTATTGATGAAAATACGGAAAACTTATATCTTCCAAGTTAACATAAGGATGATTTGGTTGGTTTATATGTGACCGGTAAGACGAAATTATCAGATTCTCTTTATTATAAATAGATATTATTATAAAAATAAATGAACATTCCTGGATGCATTAAATATAGAAATAATATGTCACTAAAAATAGTATATATTAAAAAAACCGCCTAATGGCGGTTTTAAAATCTTTTTTACGAAAAAAGATTAAATATTAATATCTGGCCCAGAACGGCGTAAACTGATTCTTCGTAAACACATCAGCGTTTGAAATTGCAGGGACATTATTTGCATTTGCTACGTATTCAGACAATGGGTAAATTAATCTGTTTGGTTTTGGATTTGTAGCTGTAGTTGCAGATAATGTTACAGGAAAACCGGTTCTTGTATAGTCAAAATAAGACTGCTCCGGATTCACTCCTGTCAGCGCTATCCATTTCTGCGTCATAATTGCTTCCAATTTATTAGCATCAGATCCAATCCAGCCTAAACCTGGTCTTGTTGCTATAGCTGTTGTATAAGCTGTTAATAAAGCTGATGAAGATCCTAAATAATTATAAGATGCAGTAATCCCTGCTGTAAAATTTGCCTGAGCATTGGTAAATAAAGAAGGATATCTTAAAGCTGCTTCAGCCTGCAGAAACTTAGATTCGGCACGGGACATAATAGGCCCTGGCTTGGATGATGTCATCGAAATTATATCAGCACCAGTTGCAGGAGTAGCTGTACTACCGTTACCTATAGTAATTCCGTAATTAAATCTGGAAAGAGCTCCTGAAGTAGGAACACCAGGTTGTCCAGGCAGATTTCCTTGTCTGATTCCTACTACTTTTCCACCTACCAGATTAAACATTCTCGCTCTCCTTCCGTCAACAATACCAGTATATTTTTGATATACAGATCTTGTATCACCTTCTGAATTTCCATTCAGAATAATCTGCATATTCTCTGAAGCAACGTTATATGAATAATTGGTTGGTCTTGAACCTCCTGATGTTACTACAAAAAAATTAGTAAAAGGATTCTGCTGTGAATCAGTACTGGAATTGTATCCTGGGTTTTCAAGAACATTTTCATCAATAAAAGTTGCTCCTGAAAGACTTGCCAGCTTCTGATCTCTGAAAGTTGCCAAATCTCCACTCGGAATGTTAGACATTCTCAATAGATATCTCAATTTCAAAGTATTAGCAAATGCTTTCCATTTAGTCATAACACCTTTAAAAACAATATCCGATACAGGATCATCACCGGTTCCTGCATCGATAATAGCAATGGCATTTTCCAGATCTAAAATAGATGCTCTGTAAATATCTTCACTTTTATCATATTTTGGATTTAGATTGTTTTGCTGCTGAAAGGCTTCTGTATAAGGCATATCTCCATATAAATCTGTTAAGATTTGAACATAATTGGCCTTCATGATCTTGGCTATAGCTTTGTATTTTGCATATTTACCCTGAGGATCATTGTATTTGATTACCTGATCAAAATTAGCAGTACCTACAAAAAGGCCATCCCAGATATCGCCATAGAAAGTATTAGAAACATTAGGCTTATAATCATCTATATAAGGAGCCCCAAATGTTAAAGAATTTCCGGCAAGTGAATTCATCACCACACTGCTAAACTGCATTAAACTTCTTCCTTGTGTAGTATAACTTCTTGTAAAACCAACCGGGAGAAGTTCGTTTGGTGTAACCAGCTCAATAGCCGGCTGGTTAGGATTGTCATTAATATCGAGATATTGTTCACAGGAAACTGCTGAAAGTAGTAATCCAAATGTCAATATACTTCTTTTTATTTTTAAATTTTTCATTATCTTATCTGATTAAAACGTTGTTTTTAAATTAATTCCAAATGATCTCTGTGAAGGATACTGCCCAGTAATGGCAATACCTGACCCGTTTCCATTAGAATAAGAAGATTCCGGATCGGCATAATTTCTATTTTCTTTTGAGTAGACAAAGAATGGATTTCTTGCATATAGACCTATAGTAAAGCTATTTACAAAAGTATTAGCCAACACTGATTTAGGAAGATCGTATGACAACGAGATTTCTCTTACTTTAAGCGCTGTTGCATCCAATACCATCGGTTCACCCAAACGTTGTAATGAAGTAGAAGTCCAGTAAGCTGCTGCTGCTGCATAATTAGCTTGACCATTCACCGGGGTGGTATTAGGAACTGAAACTCCATTTACAATTTTTACTGAATTAGGAACAACATAACCATTCTCTCTGTCGAAATTTGTATCTTCTGTAAGACCTGCAAATGTCAAAGTACTTTTTGCCAAAGACGCAAATTTACCACCTTTTCTAAAGTCCATACTACCAGAAAGCGTGAAACTCTTATATCGGAATGATGTATTAAACTGTAAAGTGTAATCAGGAGTGATTCTTCCCATATTGCTCAATACGGTATTCTGCAGAGGAACACCATCTGCGCCTACGATTATTCTTCCTTCCGCATCTCTTTGGAATGTCGTAGCTTTTAGCGTCTGTAAATCACTTCCTTTTACAGCAAACACTCCAATACCTACAGTAGAATAAGGAAGTGCTGTGTTAATTTCGTCCACTCCTTCAGGTAAATCTAAAACGGTAGTTCTGGATTTAGCAAATGAAGTTCTGAAATTCCAGTTAAAATCTTTTGTTTTGATTGGAGTTACTCCCAAATCAATCTCTAAACCTTTTAATCTGGTCTGACCAAAATTAGATCGTAGAGCTGATAATCCAGATGCTCGTGAAACTCCAATATTAGTAATCAAATTATCTGTATCGGTCTGATAAATTGAACCTTCAAGAGTGATCCTGTCATTAAAGAAACCTAACTGAACATTTAAATCCATTGTTGACATAAATTCAGGCTCTACACTCCTATTTGTTTGAGCAGTATTAATACCGAATCCCGGCAAATTTGGAAATGGATAGCCAGAAGGGGCAATACCAATGTTCGTAGTTGCATAAGTAGGAACAGCGGAAGTACTACCCACCCTTGTATAACTTGGTGCAATTTTCATATAACTTAATACACCTCCCTTCAAACCTTCAAATGCTTTCGTAGGAATAAAAGAAAGTCCGAATGAATAATATGGATAAGCTGTATTATGTCTTTCTCCATTATAATTTGTAGACAATACTGAGCTCTCTTCCAACCTGAATGTTGAATTCAAGAATAAATAATCCTTGTAAGCTAAATCAAGATTTGCAAATCCTGCAACAATTCTTGTTCTGTAGGTTCCGTTATCAAAACCATTTCCATCCACATTTCCTCCTGCTGAGTCACCTGGTAAAAAAGGTTTGCTAACATTACGAATATCATACCAGCCGGGATAGTTTAATCCGGTACCTCCCATTGCACGTGCAGTCTGGTAGCTGTCCTGAATGTTACTACCAATATTCAATTTCATATTAAGGTCGGAAGTAAGATCATAATTGAAATTCAACATCAAATCCCCGTAATAACTTCTTGTACTGAATGTACGGTTAACATAATAAGAATCGAAATTGCTATTAGCATTGTAATCCTGAATAGTTCCATTATCTAAAATAGTCCCTGAATTTTCATATACTCTTGTGGCAACAAAACCATCATTATGGCTATCCTGTCTGATATTGGTCAAGGTTAAATTTCCATTGTAAGTAAGATTAATATTTTTGTTGAATTCATATTGAATTGCCACAATTCCGGAAAGATAATCTCTGTTTGTATCTCTTCTGTTATGCTCTATCTGATAATAAGGGTTCGTAGTATAAGCAGATAAGAAACCTTCAACACCCGTATTTCTATATTTTCTGATGTCATTCATTGTTGGCATCTGAAGAATATCACTATACAAATCGGAACTTGATTGATTGGTTATTCTGCTAATATAATTCAATGTTCCGTCAATTCTTAACTTATCAAGCTTTTTACCGGCTTTTAAGAGGAAACTGTTTTGTTTCAGCTGGTCTCCTTCTACTACGAAATTATTTTCTAATCTGTTAATAGATAGGGAAGCATATGAATCTGAGCCTCCAGCAGTTACAGTCAGACCATTCTGTAATATAAGACCGTTCTTAAAGAATTTTGAAAAATGATTTTTGACAGGTGCATATCTTTCCTGAATGAAAGATCCATCGGCCTGCGGGAGCCCGGTGTCAATCATCTGACCACCGATTGCAGGGTTATCGTAGGCAGGTCCCCATGATGTATTTTCCCATGGAACATAAGTAGTCCCATTATAATCCGCATCTCCAGCTAAATAAACCTGTGATTCTGGATATCCCTTACCATAACGGGTTTGCACTTTAGGAAACATAAATGCTTGGGTCATTTCGATGGAAGACGTAAGCGTAAATTGAATCTTTTCAGATCTGCTTCCTCTTTTTGTAGTAACGATAATTACCCCATTAACTCCTTGTTGTCCATATAGTGCTGCTCCCTGTGAACCTTTTATTACATTCACACTCTCAATAACTTCTGGTGGTAATTGTGAGAAAACAGTAGCATTCGAAATTACGTTATCGATAACAATCAAAGCCTGATTATCACCAGAAATAGATTTAGTACCTCTGATAACAATTCTATTTGTTGCATCTACACCATTATTCGTCTGATTAATCTGTAAACCGGACACCTTACCTGTTAATGCCTGAACAGCATTCGGAGCGGATGCCTGATTAAGTTCTTTACTTCCAACTACCTGCTGTGCATTGGTAACTGCATCGGGCTTTCTTTTAATCCCCAATGCTCCGGTAACAACAACCTCACGGATTTCCTGAGTTCTCAGAGTATCCTGTGCACTTACCATCGCAAAGGTAGAGGTAAGCACCACAGCTAAGATACTTGTAGTTAATTTCTTCATATTTAAATTGATTATTTTTTATTACCTGCAAATATGTAAAACTTTCTTAAAACAACCAAATATTTTGTTAAAAATATTTAATTTTACATGTTTTTATATTTTAATATGTACCATAATTATGGATTTGTTAAAAAAATGGTCGGTTTTTTATGTTGAAGCGGGGTGTGATGAAGTGGGCAGAGGCTGTTTATGTGGTCCTGTGGTAGCTGCAGCCGTTATTCTGGATGAGAATTTTAACCAAAATTTAGTTAATGATTCTAAAAAGCTGAATTTTAAGACCCGGATGGGCCTGGATCAGTATATTAAAGACCATGTGAAAGATTATGCCATTGCAGAATTGCCGCCTGTCTTTATCGACCAGCATAATATCCTCAACGCCAGCATTCATGCCATGCATCAGGCACTGGATAAACTTGTCATACGTCCGGAACTGATCCTGGTAGACGGCAACCGCTTTCATCCGTATAACTTTATTCCTCATGAATGTATTATAAAAGGAGATTCAAAAGTGCTTTCCATTGCCGCCGCCTCTATCCTTGCAAAAAACTACCGGGACAGACTCATGATTGAACTTCATGATGAGCATCCCGAATATGGATGGGATACCAATTTCGGCTACGCTACAAAAAAACACCAGGAAGCACTGATTAAATTCGGGCCTACGAAATATCACCGCCAGTCTTTCCGGTTAAAATACGATTAATGCATTTGTAATAATTCCGTAAAGTATACCTTATTATATATACAAATAAAAAAGAGAAGCAATGATAGATTGCTTCTCTTTTTTATAAATTCAGACTTTATTTTTTCTTCTTCTGCTGCTCCTGGTACTTCTGCTGTTCCTGAGCTTTCTCCATCATCTCCCGCATTCTTTTCTGGAATTTGCCTTCGGTCTTAGGCTTTTCCTTATTCGCCTGGATCTGCGCATGGATTTTCTTTTCATCCAGGATTACATATTTGATCACCAGGATAATTAAAATGTTGATGGCATTGGATACAAAATAATACCATGACAGACCTGATGCCGAAGTATTCAGGAAGAACAGGAATGTAACCGGGAAGATGTACATCAGTACCTTCATATTCGGCATTCCTTCCTGCTGCGGCTGCTGCATATTTCCTGAAGTCATAATGGTATAAATTAAGATTACAATGGTACAGGCAATAGCAAATATGCTTAAATGGTCTCCCAGAAACGGAACTTTAAACGGCAATTTGATCAGGTCATCATATGCCGTAAGGTCTTTTGCGAACCAGAACCCTTTTCCTCTAAGATCAATGAAGTTCGGGAAGAAACGGAACAGGGCATAGAAAATAGGGATCTGCACCAGTGCCGGCAGACAGCCTGCCATCTGGTTGACGCCGGCCTTTCTGTAGACCTCCATGGTGGCCTGCTGTTTTTTCATCGGGTCAGCATCTTTAAGCTTGGCATTCACCTCATCAATTTCCGGACGGATCACCCTCATCATGGCGCTCAGTTTATGCTGCTTATACATAATCGGCGACAGGATCAGCTTTACCAGAATAGTCAATACAAAAATAGCCCATCCTGCGGTAAGCCCCCAAGAAGCAATAATATTATAAATAGGAATAAAGAACCCTCTGTTCATCCATCCGATAAAAGACCATCCCAAAGGAAGAATTTCGTCAAAATTCTTATCATAAGATTTTAATAGAGGTAAATCCAAAGGCATGAAATACCAGGTGAAATCCTGGTTCAGCTCACTGCCGGTCATCTGGACGAATCCTTCGTAATTCAGTTTCTTCAGGTATTCTCCTTCTTCAATATTTTCCTGATTCCCTTTACTCTGGGTGAATCCGTTTTTCGCTTCAATTACGGAAGCAAAGAACTGCTGCTTTACCCCGATCCAGTTCAGGGTTTCTTTTTCTTCCTCCATCGTTGTCCTTCCGTCATAATCATAATCCTTGTAATTATTAAACGCATAGGAGAATTCAGAGTGCGACTGTTCCTGGGCCCTGCCCTTTTCCAGGTTCCTTACACTGTAATCCCAGATGAAGTCTGCTTTATTATCAGAAGTCACCCCGGCAAGTCCCTGGGTTCTCACTTTGAAATCAAGGGTGTATTTTGGAAGCAAGGTATACACAAACTGGATAACTGCTCCGTTGTAATTGGCAGTCAGCGTTACTGCGTTTCCGTTAACTGCAGGAGCAAAAACAAGATCTTTGGTGTTGATAATTTTTCCGGTTTTGTCTTTGAACTGGAAACCGTAGCTGGAATTATTCTTGGCCATCAGGTAAAGCGGAAGGTCTGCCTGATCCGTTTTGTGGTCGTATGCTTTGTACTGATTAAGTTCTACCTTGGAAACCTGCCCTCCCAGGCTGCTGAATTCAATCTTCAGCTCGTTGTTGGCCAGGCTGGCGGTCTGGATGGCATTGGGCGTTACATTGGGATTGATATTGCTTGCCTGAGTCGGTTTTACGGCATTTTTAGCCTGCTCGGTTTTTTGCTGCTGAGCTTTCACCGCATCCTCATTCGATTGTTTGTTCTGAAAATAGAACATGAATCCGAAAAGAACCAGACATAAAACCGCAAAACTAATCATTTGACTTTTATCGAGTCCGTTGTTCTGTTGCATTTTATTGTAATTAAAATTTTAATCTTTTTCCGTACCCTATTGCAGGCACCTGTTTTAAGTCGACAAAAATACAGTTTTTTTATCAAAACTATGTTCTGTACTGCATGACTATACAATAAACTCAGGTTGACTTTTATCAACCTGAGTCTTACCGTATAACGTTTGTCAATATCTGATTACTTTACATCATTACTGCAGGCCTTGATAAAAGCCTTGAACAGCGGATGCGGCGTAGCCACCGTACTCTTATATTCCGGGTGGTACTGTACGCCGATATAGAACGGATGATCCGGCATTTCCAAAGCTTCTACCAGCCCTGTTTCCGGATTGGTACCGGTAGCCAGGAAACCGTTCATTTCAAATTCACCGATGTAGTCACTGTTGAATTCATACCGGTGACGGTGCCTTTCGGTGATATGCCGGGTTTCGTAGATGTCATTCAGGGCGGATCCGTCTTTCAGTGAACATTTCCATGCCCCGAGACGCATCGTTCCTCCTTTTTCCACTACATTTTTCTGTTCTTCCATTAAAGAGATTACCGGATGTTCCGTAGAAGTATCAAACTCCATAGAGTTGGCTTTTGAATAGCCGAGGACGTTCCGGGCGAATTCAATGGTCATGATCTGCATTCCCAGGCAGATGCCCAGCATCGGAACTTTATTTTCCCGTGCATATTGTGCCGTAAGTACTTTTCCTTCGATTCCGCGGTCTCCGAAGCCGGGGGCTACCAGGATTCCGCTTACGCCTTCCAGCGACTCACGGATGTTTTCACTGGTCAGGTCGCCGCTGTACACCCATCTGAGTTTTACTTCGGTTTCAAGGTCAGCACCGGCATGTTTGAAAGCTTCAGCAATGGAAATATAGGAATCCTGAAGGGAAACATATTTTCCGACCAATGCAATTTCAACGGATTTTTTAGGATTCTGGAATTTATTGAGGAAAGACTTCCAGTCTTTGAGATCTGCGTCCTTATCGCTTGTCAGATCCAGTTCTTTAAGAACCACATCATCAAAATTTTGCTTCTGAAGATACATAGGCACCTCATAGATGGTTTCCAGGTCCTTGCATTCGATCACATTATCAAGAGGAACATTACAGAACTGGGCCAGTTTCGCCCGCTGGTCTTTCGGAATACTGTGTTCCGTTCTGCAGACCAGGACATCTGCCATGATTCCGCTCTCCATCAGCTGACGCACAGAGTGCTGGGAAGGTTTTGTCTTTAATTCCCCGCTGGAAGCCAGATACGGCAGCAATGTCAAATGGATGACCATGGAATTCTTTTCCCCCAGTTCCCATTTCAGCTGGCGAACAGTCTCAATATAAGGCAAAGATTCGATATCCCCTACCGTTCCTCCGATTTCCGTAATGATGATATCGTAATCCTGTTTGGACAGGATTTTAATCCGCCGTTTAATTTCGTTGGTGATATGAGGAATGACCTGAACGGTTTTCCCGAGAAAATCTCCCTTTCTTTCTTTTTCGATTACCGTCTGGTAGATTTTTCCTGTCGTAACGTTGTTGTTTTGGGAAGTGGGAGCATCAAGGTAACGCTCATAGTGACCTAAATCCAGATCCGTCTCCGCACCATCTTCGGTTACATAACATTCTCCGTGTTCATAAGGATTCAAGGTTCCCGGGTCGATGTTGATATAAGGATCAAGTTTCTGGATGGTTACATTGAAGCCGCGTGATTTTAGCAGAAGTCCAAGAGAAGCAGAAACGATTCCCTTTCCCAAAGATGAAGTTACACCTCCTGTCACAAAGATGTACTTTGTATTCTTTTTACTCATTAGATTAGGTTTGTGCAAAGTTATGGGAAAAAGAAATGCAAAGCAATTTTTAGATTTATCAATTTGAAACAACCATCGTTTCTATAATCAAAAACCCCTTACTTACCGCAGATATTATCTGCCACACCGTCCTGGGTAGCCAATAATTTTTCTATATAATCCGGGCAGGGCTCACAGTCATCATGCGGTATTGCCATGTGATTTAACACCACAAATTAAATTCATGGCCGGTTAATTGCAGATTATTCTCTCGTACGGCCTCCGGAATCCTGATCTGTCCGGATTCTCTTGCATATTCGCTCCGAGGCATTAAATTGAACCATTTAACTGATATAAAATCATTTGCAAGGTGATTGAAAAACAAAAAATTAATATTGCTCCTTTAAAGGTAAAGCGGATAATGAAATCATTATCCGGAATGCTCTACGATACCGACTACGAATCTTTCAAAGAAAAAACACTTAGTGAAAGGCAGCTGAGGATCAGGCAGCAGGCATTTGCCCTGACCGTCTGTACCGTTGTTTTCGCAGCAGTCTATATTTTCTGCACATGGTATGCTTCTTCCCTGCAACAGGTTCCGTCGTTTACTTTTAATTTTGAAAAATTCATTCCGTTCGTCCCTATATCCATTGTGCCTTATATGGCAGGCGGGCTTTTTTTCTGCCTCGTATTTTTCTCCTGCAGGGACGGACACCAGTTGAAAATATTGACCTGGAGGATGCTTTTCGTAACATTTGCAGCCGGAATATTCTTTGTCACGTTTCCTTTACGGTTTTCCTTTGACAAGCCTGAAGTTTCCAATACGATCATGGGGCTGACTTTTTCCTTCTTGAAAACAGTTGACTCGCCGTTCAACCAGTCTCCCTCCCTGCATATAGCTTTTGCTTTTGTATTCTGGTCCGTATTCAGAGAGCTTTCGAAATGGCGGATTTTCCTGATGGTGTGGCTGATCCTGTTGGGGATTTCAACACTGACAACCTATCAGCACCATCTTATTGATATTTTAAACGGGGCTCTTCTTTCCCACCTTAGCTTTATCATCATACCTTACCGCAAAAATGATCCTGAGTACAGACCATTCAGGATAGCCAATTATTTTTTCTTATCGGGATGGATTCTTATTTCAGCCGCTCTACTGCTCAGCAAATACATAGGGACTGAGGGATTACTCCTTTTATTGCCTGCAGCAGTAACGATGATGACCGGTTATTTTTATCAGAAAAACAGCAGATCAGGAAAGACAGCAGCATAAAATAGGATAAAAAAAAGGGTTCTCTTATTCCGAGAACCTTTTTACAAACCAAATATATAGGGAAACTATTGTTTCACCAATTCAAAATATAAGTTGACATCAACATCTTTTGCCACCCCGGCTCCTGTAGGATCATATTTGATGTTATAGTCCAGTCGGTTCACTTTAAACATAGTCTGGAATCCCATTACTTCTTTTCCCTGCTGGTTTTTTGTTACTCCTCCGAATGTTACCGGAACGCTGATTTCCTTAGTTACATCTTTAATGGTAAGCTTTCCTTTCAGCATATAGGTGTTGTTTTTCTCTTTGGTAATGGCACCTGATTCGAATGTCATGGCAGGAAACTTCTCAGCATCGAAGAAATCTGCACTTTTAAGGTGCTTGTCACGCATTTCAACCCCTGTATTGATGGAATTAACATCTACGGAAAAAGAAAATTCTGCATTGTTCAGGTTATCGGCAGCCGTTGCTACTTTACCGTCAAATTTATCAAACCTGCCCTGCACGAAACTGATTCCCATATGTTTGATGTTAAAATTAACAGAAGAATGCATCGGATCTACTCTCCATGCCGTCTGCGCAAAACTAACCATACTGAATAAGGCTAATACAAAAGTTAAGAATACTTTTTTCATACTATTTATTATTTACATTAATTTCTTAAGCAAAGATAAGCCGGCAATTATCGCAAGGCATTGACCTATGATATTTTTTTATGGTCTAATCTATTTATTTTTAAGTATTGCCAATGAATGATATACATAATAAGGAGTACCGCAACTGCAT
>NZ_CAJYMO010000265.1 GCF_913776365.1 uncultured Chryseobacterium sp.
TGGCCGATTACAGGCCCGATGTGATCCTCATGGATAACTGGATCCCTAAGATAGGAGGCGTGGAAGCCACCAGACTTCTGAAAAGTCATGAAGAATTCAGAAAGATCCCGGTTATTTATGTAACTGCCAATAACGATATCGTAGCATTGGCAAGGCAGGCACAGGCGGATGATTATGTGGCCAAGCCGTTCAATCTGGATGACCTTGAAGAAAAGGTTGCCAAATACATTTAAAAAAATCCCGGCCATAAAAGAGTGCCGGGATTTTTTTATTATGCAAGTCTGATATTGCCGGGAGAGAAGTTTTGCAGTGATTTCACCCGGTCCAGGATGAATTCCATGCTGCAGCGTTCATTATTGATTTCTGTAATCAGCGACATCAGGAACAGCTTGAGGCCGGGTTTTGACAGGATCTTTTCTGAAAAGGTAGCGGCAATAATGGTTTTCTTCGAAACAATATTCTGGGTAAACGTATATTCGCCTTTAAGATCGATATCCATATTAAACTGAAGTCTGATGCTCTGGGTCAGGTATTTTTTTATAAGATTTTTAATGGTAAGATTATTACGGGTCATCACTTAGGTATTTTCCTGTAACTATTGTAATTTCCATGCCATACATGATGAATTCCTGATTTATTTAAGCTTTTTCTGTAATAATTCCATTTCGGATGCAGCAGCTACCGGCACTGCGTTGCCGGACCGTTTATTTTCCACCGCCGCCGTCTTTCTCAACATCGGTCTTGATATTGGCTTTTACCTTCTGGTTTCCGAAACGTTTCACGAATGAGAGCGAAGCGCCGTACCAGTCCCATTGGGAAGATCTCCGGATCATTCCGGTCGCACTGTAGGTGGTGGCATCGTAATTCGGGCGCTGGAAAATATTCATCAGCTGAAGGCTGACTTCCATCTGGGTCTTCGGAAAAATCTTGGTCGCCGAAATATTATGGAAGACATTGGGCTTGTTGGTGTAGGAATTTCCGTTATTCTGGTTGGAAACCTCTACCCAGGCATTCAGGTTGATGTTTTTATTAAACAGATTGGTGTAGGAAAAATTTCCGGATACGCTCAGGTAATTGATATGGTTGGTCTCAGGCGACAGCCCGTTGCGGGTGTTGAAATCGGTATTGTTGATGAAATACCAGCCCAGGCCCAGGTTGACCGTAAATTTGTTTTTGAAGAAAGTCTGGTTGGTATTGGCAAAGAGGTAATATTTATGCACCTTTCCGCTGAAGTTGGATTCTTCTGTGATAATGGTGTTCCGTACCTGGCCGTTTTCGGCTTTAATGGTGGTATAAATGTTATTCGTCCAGTAATCCTGATCGGTATACAGGTACCGGGCGGAAAGGAAATATTTTTTCAGGATGCCCAGCTTCATGGAGATGCGGTCGCTTGGATTCGGCTCCAGGTCCATATTTCCGCGGCTGTAGAAACCGTCGTTGTTCGGGATCATGAAAGGATTGAATTCTGAATACCATGGCCTCCAGAGGTTGCGGTTATACGTGAGGCTCAGGTCATAGCGGTCGGAAAAGGAATACTTTACCAGAAGGTTGGGCAGCAGTGCTCCGTAAGAGTCTCTTCTCGACCTTCCTGAGACTTCCTGGCGGATCCTGAAATCGATGTATTCGTACCGCAGTCCTACCCGTGTTTCCAGTTTTTTGAAAAACGTCCGGCTGTAATTCGCGTACAGGGCACTGAGATTGTCCTCGTAATGAAAGATATCATGGTGGCTGAGGTCGTCAAGATTATTCCCGTAAATGGTGTTGGGGATGACATTGTTATTGAAATTGATTTTCCCCCCGGCTTCAAAAGTAGCCCCTGATTGGCCAAGCGGCTGGGTGTAATCGATCTTCAGGTAATAATTGCGGTTTTCCGTGTCCGTGAGCACGCCGGTGGTATTGACGGATGACCCTGTCTGATCGGTGATGTTTTTCAGGAAAAAATTATTCTCGTTTTCTCCATAGTAATTGGATCCCAGGTTCACATCCAGGATCCTGTTCTTTTCCTTATCGTAATATTTATAAAATACATTCGTTCCGAAATTGCGGTTCAGGCCCGAGGCATTCTGATTCTGAAGGTAGGCAACCGCTGGCGTCGAAGGTCCGGTCTTGAAGCTGGAGGCCTCAGATTCGTTCCGGTAATCGCTCTGGTAATATTCCAGGATCAGGCCCAGGGTGTTCTTTCCGTTCAGTTCCATCTCCGAAGTGGACGATACCGAAGGGCTCTTCGAGCGGCTGATGCTCCTTGAGTCGATCTGCTGGACGGAATTGTCGATGTAGGCCGTACTGATGCTTGAATTCTTCTGAACATTGGTGTTGTCGCCGTATCCGCCGATCAGTGTCTGGGTAAAGCTCTTCTTATGGTAATTCAGGTTTACGTTCGCATATTGTGAGTTTTTGGTATTCTGGCGGTTGTTGAGGGTAGCGCTTCCCTTCAGGCCTTCATCATCCCTCTTTTTCAGGACGATATTGATGACCGAACCGGCGGCTTCATACCTTGAGGACGGGCTGGTGATCACCTCAATTTTCATCAGGTTGTCTGCCGGAATGGTTTTCAGGTATTCTTTCAGTTCTTTCCCTGTAAAAACGGACTTCCGGTCGTTGATGTATACCGTTACCGATTCACCTTCCGCCTTGATGGCATCATTATTATCAATACTCAGGAGCGGAGTCATCCTGAGTACGTCCCATGTGGTGTTTCCGGCAAGAATAGAGCTGTTGGCCACATTAAATACCGTTCTGTCCACCTTGGATTCTACCGTAGGTTTCTTCACGGTAACCGTTACCCCTTCAATGGCTTTTTCCTTGGAAGCCGTGCTGTCGGTTTTGGTTTGTGAGAAGGTCAGGATGCCGGCTAAAAGGGCAATTGGAATCAAAATAGTTTTCATTAACAACTTAGTTTTGTCTATAAGACAGGCAGCCGTGGGGTTTTGTTACATCCCGTAACATAAATCAGGAAAGAAATTCCGGATGCTGCGCTTTAAAGAAGAGAAAAAACGGGGATCCGGCGCCGGTGTTGGTCTTGATAGTGAGTTGTTTAACGCCAGCGGGAATTTTTTTGACAGGTCGGTAAATATTTTCAGATTTTTTCCTGTTACTGGTTTTTCAGGAGCTGTTTCCGGCCCGCCGCTCATACTCCTCGCGCCGCTGCTTCCCCGGGCTGAGTCCGGGCTTCCCCTTGTCTGCTGTGGGGTAACCGCTGTGGTCCGGGCTAGGGCAGCGGGGGTTGTTTTAAGGGGCAGCCTGAAATATGTTCTGCGGTTAGCTTACTTTCCTTTACTAATGAAGGTATGATCAGAAGGACATCAGCGGCGTTGAATGGAATCCGTTACTTCGTAAGTAATAAGGTTTCAGTATAGCAGTGCAGCAATCCAATTTCTGACAGTCCGGGATTTTTAACGGATCCGGCTTAACACTCCATAGGGAAATGCACGCCGGTGAAATCTAAAAAAGCAGCTGCACACAAAGTACAACTGCTTCACTAATTAATTTACGGATATGTCTTACAAAGGAAAGACCGGATGAAAAGAGAACGCCTCCCTGTACAGGAAGCATTCTCAACATAAAATATTCCCTTATTTTAATCGGTACCATTCACCGGAATCTTCACTCAGCGGTGTCTTGTTGTAAATATACTTATTAAGAATAAAACAGTAATCGTTTTCCGTAAATTTGGAAAATTAAACTTTCAGGTATTGTTTTTACAGAATAAAATTCTTTACCTTTGGTCTCTCAGAACTTTCTGAAGAATAATTTTCGATGGATCAACTGGATAATAAAGACCTGCAGCTGCTGAAACTGCTGCAGAAAGACGCGAAACTTACCGTGAAAGAGCTTGCTAAGGAAGTCAATCTCTCTCCGTCACCTGTTTTTGAAAGGGTGAAACGCCTGGAGCAGGAAGGCTATATAAAAAAATATACCGCGGTACTGGATCCCGAAAAGCTGAATCTGGGAATTACCGTATACTGCCAGTTAAAACTTAAAAGCAATGACAGTGACCTCGCCATAGAATTTGAACGCGAAATAATGAAAATTGAAGAAGTGGCCGAATGTTACAGCATTTCCGGCGATTTTGATTTTCTGCTGAAAGTTTACGTAAAAGACATGAAACAATATCAGGACTTCGTATTCAATGTCCTGGGTGCGGTACCTTCCATCGGCAGTACCCACAGTACCTTTGTGATGGCCCAGGTGAAAAATATTCATGGACTCACCATCTGACGGACAATTGCTTCTGATAAAGATGCAGCCGTCGCGATGCTGCATCAGATTAACCGGACAGGTGTTTCATTTTTTCCTGCACCAATACATCCTGCTTTGGGAGGAAAGAATAAACTCAGGGCCGTTTGAGACGGGTAATTTTATCGTACACCCGTATACAGAGAGGCAATACCACAGAGTCGGCCGGTATTTTGCACTATACGGCAACGGGCGAAGAGGCCATTACAATTTAATACAATATCTTTGCTCCGCAATGAACTGCTGAAAAACATTTTTATGGATGATATTAGAATGATCGTAACCGATATGGACGGAACTTTCCTGAACTCCCTGCACGAAGTAAGCCCGGAGTTTCCGGAAATATATGAAGAACTTAAAAAAAGAAATATCCTGTTTGTTCCTGCCAGCGGAAGGCAAATGCCCGGAATCACCAAATATTTCGGTGATACGGAAAGTGAAATGGCTTTCATTGCAGAAAACGGGGGCTATGTAATCTACAAAAACAAAGAACTCTTTGCAGACCGTCTGGAACCTACCTATATTGCAGAAATCATCAATGCAATCCGGGGTATCCGGGGTGCCACCCCTGTTCTTTCCGGTAAAAAGAAAGCTTATGTTGATACTGAAAATCAGGATTTCCTCAATTACATATCGCAGTTCTATACGGACAATGAGATCAGGGAAGACCTGACGGAAGATATTGATGACAGTATCTTTAAAATAGCCGTATACCATCCGGACGGTTCCGAAAAACAGGTATATCCTGTACTGAAGGAATTTGAAAAATATAACCTGGAGATCGTTATTTCCGGACATAACTGGCTTGATATCATGAACAAGGATATCAACAAAGGTAATGCGCTTGAGAAGCTTCAGGAAGCACTGGATATTTCACCCTACCAGACCATGGCTTTCGGTGATTATATGAATGATATTGAAATGCTGAGAAACTCAAAATATTCCTATGCAATGAAAAATGCCCATCCGTCTGTGAAAGAGGCGGCCAGCTATGAGGCCTGCAGCAATGACAATTTCGGAGTACTGAAAATTATCAAGGATTATCTGAAATTGTAAGCCAATGAATGGGTACCTGTACATCTGATGATGATGATCTCATACGAACAAAGTAAATGCCTTGACTTGTTTTACCATGATCGTATGTCTAAGCCGGCACAAATATAATTCACAGGAATCCTGTACCTGATATAAAAGATAAAACCACAGCATATTGCTGTGGCTCTTATTTTAAATAAAGCAAAATACATTATTCTGCGGTCATCAGGCCATACGCTGCGGGAGCCGGTTCTTTACCGAACAGGCAGGAAAAGATATTCTGGAACTCATGGATATACTTGCATCTGATTGAGTTACCGTAAATCTTCAGCCCGTCAACAATTTTTCTTGAGTTAAGGTCAATGTCATACTTGATAAATGCTTCAGGTCTCTCGTAACGGATACGTTGTTCAGAACTGTACGTTCTTGAAAAACCGAATTTTTCCAGCCATTCTTCTGTGATCTGTATCGGCTTGATAGATCCTGCCGGAACAGAAAAGCTGTGGATGTCATTTTCAATCTTCACAAAATAACCTCTCTCGTCATCCTGAAAAATCTCAGTGATGTTATAGATCTGATTTTTGTATTCTACTAAATTTTTGATTTTTAGATCTGCAACGTTCATAATATTTTGTGTGTATTAAAGTTATTATAAGTCAGTTAGGTGATGTATTTTACGTACTTATACTAATTACAAATACCATGCCTTATGGATCGAATACAATTTTAATTTCTGATTCACAAAATTACATTTATGGCTTAGTTTGCTGTTTAATAGAATGTTATAAGGTTGTGTCTCATGTACGCCAATTTATGAAATGGTAAATTTGTGGTAGGAGAATGGTAGGCCGCTCAAGCGGAATTTACTTTTTTGGTCAATGCTTGGTGATTTATCACGATCGTTCCTGTATTTCCGGCGGCATCTGTATGAGGCCGCCGGTTGTTTAAAAGCAGTTTAAGGATTCGTCAGAAATACCATAATTTTCTGGAGGTATTCATTTTCTTTGACGACCTTATTATAGGACTGTCGCGCATAGATGGGAGAGAGCTCATAATTCTCCGGCTTCGCATCCAGATCCTCGTTTTCAATATAATTCAGATGCCGGG
>NZ_CAJYMO010000266.1 GCF_913776365.1 uncultured Chryseobacterium sp.
AGGATCATAAAATATAAATCAATAGTAGTGTATAGCTAGTTTAGTACCAAAAATACTCACAATATTCCGAAAAACCGGTATTTTTTAAGAGAATCCTTGCCCGGTACCACAGAGCAACAGGGCGCCGACTGCCCATATAAAACAGGTTTGAGGAAACAGGGCAGCTATTTTATTCTCCAAATCAGGGGTTTAGGGAGAGAAAAATCTTTATATATGAAATTTACAGAAATTTTTCTGAAAAAGATTATTCACGGCACAGTGTTTGAATAATAGACAACAACACTTTTTCACTTAAATATATACTTTCAAATTTTAAACCCCTGTATTTTGCAGGGGTTTATTTTTTTAGATATCCTCATCCGGAAGGAGATTCAGGTAACAGCACCATATCAAATAACTGCTGACGTTTTCTGAAGCCTGTAAAATTCTACAGACAGGGTATTGTTCCTTTCCTGTTTTAAGGTGAACGTTATCCTTCTGATTGTACGGAAGTCTGCCCGCATGACCGGGGCAGGGTCTCCGTCACTTCACCGGTTGCCAAATCCAGCATGCAGCCACTGACCAGGATGTGCCCCTTCAGGTTTTCAATGAATACCGATGCGCCTTCTTCCGGTTCCCCGGCAGTTTTCTTTCTTACGGATCCTGCGTTGATCAGCATGACGGTACCTTTACCGGTACAAAAGACTTTACTGCCTTCGGTGATGATGAGTGCCGTTCCGCTGCTGAGGCCGAGGCCGAAACAGGTATTGTGTGCGATAACGGTCCTGATCAACTGCTTCAGGCGGGCCCTGCCGGCGAACCCCGCATCAACAATACAGCTGTTGATGAATCCCAGGCCCCTGTCTGTCCCGGAACCGTTCATGAAGATGCCGGGGATCCACATCGCGCACCTGTTGATGCCTGCCAGAACAAAATCTTCTTCCAGCAGGTATTTATGGCAGAGAAGTTCAAGGAGCGGCGAATCTTTAAGAAGCGTACATAATTCCGGATGCTCATCAGCAAATATCACGGTCCGGGCATCGCTGATCCTCTGATAGACGCTATCTTCCGAAACCGTATCTGCAGCCAGCTCAACAAAGTCAAAACGGGTGCAGCCCAGTGCAGTAAGTCCGGTGGTAAAGTCTTCTTTCAGAGATGCTGATCCCGGGTATGACGAAATGAGAATTTCAATACTGCCGTCCCGGTTATCTGAGAAGAGGCGAAATAATTCCGCCCTGAGCGGATCATCAGGAGTTCCGGTATCGCTGATCATCATCAGCCTGCCTTTTGGTATCATGGTATGGATCGGGGAATAACGATCATTCATTATCCGTGGTTATCTCTGTCCGTTTTCCGCCTCCGTTCTGCAGGGTATCGGATTCCTGCTGCAGGGTACGGATGGTATCCGATTCTTGATTGTTTACCGATTCTCTGCTGCTTTTATGATCCGGATACTGGGTTTCGGATTTGGTACAGCCTGCCAGAATAATCAGCAGGAATGCGGCGATGGTTGCTTTTTTCATATCAACTATTTTTTGATTCGTTTTCAAACTTACTGAACAACGGACCGGAATTTTATGACATCAATCACAAATCCGTGAACAGATGTCATGGTAAATTCAAATCTTATTCGTAATATTACATAGGGTTCATTTGATTTGAATCAGGAGAAGAGGTTGCCTGTGTTGTTTCATTCCGGTAACAGACGGTAGATCCCTTCCAGATATGCTTACTGCTGATAAACTGTAAAACGTATATAAACATGCTTATTCCAGAAGAAACCTTGCGCTCTTACGGAGCGGAAACAGAAGATTTTGATCCGTCCTTCGTTATTTTTGAAGAAGGCAGTACACCCAAATATTACTATCAGATTGTAGAGGGGCGCATCAAGCTCAATTACTACGATGCAGAGGGCAAAGAACTCATTCTTGCCATTCTGGGAAAAGGGCTGAGTGTCTGCGAGCTTCTGCTTTTTATCGACGAGACGTATCCTGTAAATGCCATTGCGTTTGAACAGACCCGGGTCCTGAAGCTTCCGAAAAGAAATTTTGTACGGATGCTGGACGAAAATCCGCAGATCTCCCGGGATATGAACAAATTTCTGTCGGAGCGGCTGTACCAGAAATACATTATGCTGGAAAACAATGCCTCACTGCGTCCGGACGTGCGGATCATCGGTGCCCTGAACTATCAGAAAAGCTTCAGTGCCGAACAGAAAAAGTTTTCTTTTGAAGTGCCCCTGACCCGGCAGCAGATTGCTTCTATCACGGCCCTCCGGGTGGAAACGGTCATCCGGACCATCAAGAAACTGGAGAAGGACAATGTGGTGAAGATCATCAACCGGAAGATTTACCTATAGCCTTTTGAGGATGATCATGACATAAATGGATTTAATACATGCCTCCACAGAAAAAACAACGGATTGTAAGGAAGGCATCCGAAAAAGGAGCTTTGAAATAGTGTAAGGATAACGCCTTTGCCGTCACGATCTGCCATTTATCCGCTGCCCTCTTATCAATAAATAAAAAGCCCGCACACTCGCGGGCTTCTCAAATTCCTGTCAGATTTTTTCTCACCGGAACCAAAAATCAGGTTCCCGGTTTCCTATGGAGCTGCAACGGCGAATTCATCAAGCGGCAGTCGTACCTTAAGCATACCGGCAAGGAAATCGTTTGCTGCATCACGGTATCCCAAAGAAAGGATAACGGCCGTATGCAGGCCTTTTTCCTGCAGTCCCAGCAGGGTATCGAACTGCTGCGGGTCAAAACCTTCCATCGGTGTGGAATCTACCTGAAGTTCTGCTGCGGCAATCAGTGCGGTACCCAGTCCGATGTAGGCCTGCTTTTCAGCCCATATGGCATTCGCCTCATCGGAGTTCCCGGCAAAGTAGTTCACCATCATATTTTTCATATCGGACATGGCACCGGACGGGAGATTGCGCTGCCGCTCTGCCATGCTGATGTACTCTTCAATGTATTCCGTAGTAATCATGTTAAAAGCAGCAAATACAAGCAGATGCGATGATTCCGCGATCTGGCCGTTGAAAGAACCTTCCGCCAGCCGGGCTTTCAGTTCCTGGTCGCTGATGACAAAGATGCGGTACGGCTGTATTCCGCAGGAAGAAGCGGAAAGGTTCACCGCTTCGAGGATCTGTTGTATCTTATCGCCGCTTACTTTTTCCTGATTGTACTTTTTGGTGGCATAACGCCATTTTAAATGAGTGATGGTTTCCATTCTGTATAATTGATTTTGAGCGGTAAAAGTAAATCTCTTTTGTGTAATTTTGTCATCCGGTAACAAAAAGTAACGGTTACATCCGGGTAACCACCACCCCCTTCATATGGAACAGGAAAATAAACATCTTAAAGAATGCGGCCGGACCATACTGGCCATCAACGATACCATGGAAATCCTGAGCGGAAAATGGAAAGTTTCGATCATTGCCTGCCTGTGCTTCCATCCCATGCGGTATTCCCAGCTGCTGAAAGATATTCCCGGGATCTCAGGAAGGATGCTGAGCCGGGAACTGAAAGAGCTCGAAGCCAACGGGCTGATTGTACGCACCGTTCTTACCACCACTCCCGTATCCGTTGAGTACAGCATTACCGAGTACGGCACATCACTCAAGCAGCTTACCCAGACCATTGCGGAATGGGGCCTCAACCACAGGCAGCGGATTATCGGAGAAATGAAAAAAGAGAAGGTGTAACGCACCGGAACCAAAGGCGGTATGCCGGCCTGTCCGGGAAATACATCCTGCCACCTGATTTTACGGCAAACTAAGGAATGGACGGTTTGAAATTTCCGGTCCTTTGGTATCAGTTTTTCAGGCATTTCCGGAAAAACGGCAGAGCAGTTCTTCCAGCCGGGCAATATCGAAGGGCTTGACCAGCAGAGCATCGGCTTCCGATTCTCTCATGATGCCGTCCGCCGTATTCCGAGTGGTCATCAGGATGACCGGGATGGAATAGGTTAAAGCCGATTTTTTAACCGCGGTACTGATTTTCCGGCCTTTGCCATTTCCATCCAGCTGATCTTCTATCAAAATAACATCCGGCCCCAGCAAGGCTATCTCTTCAGGCGTAGCCGGGATCCCCGACTGCAAAAAAGCGTAGCCGGAACCGGTGATGATCATTTCCATCACCTCCAGAATGGATTCATCGCTGTCGATAACCAGCACTTTCAGAGGCATATCCGTACAATTTGGTTAATGTTAATGTTTCATTTTACACCGAATAAGATGAGATTCCTTGAGAATAACAGATCACCCGCATCCTGTCCGTCATCGTCGCACCGCAGCATCAGACGGATTGGTTCTGAACTGAAATACTGCAGGCGTATCCTACTCTCCTGTAAAGATAAAGCAATGTTCCGGCATGGATTTATGACTTTTTCCATAATCGTAAAACGCAACCGCTCCTGATGCTTTCACCGGCATGCTGCTCTGACGAAGCATCTGTGATCCCTTTGATTGATCAGTAACCTGATTCCTTTTTTATTCATTTTACCACAATAGAACAGAGCAGAATAGAGCTTCCTACTTTGCCTTAAGTGCATATATTCATAAGATTTCTGCTGATTATTATTAACATACATTCTAAAGCCGTTTACCTCTGTTTTTTAGATGTATTCCCGCAGATGGAGCGGATTCCGCAGATTTTTTTCTGAATCTGAATATGCATCATCCAAACAATCCGTAGCAGACTTCATTATCAATCCCTCCAGCCAGGCTTCCAAGACCTTTGGACCAACATTATTTCTTCAGGCTTGTTAGGAACGGTTTTTATTTTACCGTATCTTTGAGATACAACACAACCAGTACAGGACTTCTGGGGATGACCGTGTAGTTGTGAATTGCTTTCATTTTACCGTATCTTCGTGATACAACACAACAGTCATTGAATACGACATTGTATCACTATTGTTGTGAATTGCTTTCAAATTTCAGTATCTTCGTGATAAAACACAACTAAATCTTTTTTTTCCGATTCCACATAGGTTGTGAATTGCTTTCATTTTACCGTATCTTTGAGATACAAAACAACCCGCAAAGAATGAGCTGCAGGTCATGAAGGGTTGTGAATTGCTTTCATTTACCGTATCTTTGAGACATAACACAACTTATCTACATAACTTGCATCAAGTATTGTAGTTGTGAATTGCTTTCATTTAATCGTATCTTCGTGATACAACACAACTTGGGCTCCTTGGGCCCATACTTCCGGGTGGTTGTGAATTGCTTTCATTTAATCGTATCTTCATGATACAACAAAACAAAAGAATTCATCCGTAAACGTGCAGATATGTTGTGAATTGCTTTCATTTAATCGTATCTTCGTGATACAACACAACGCATTAAGGTTTTTGCTTTGTCCCGAACTAGTTGTGAATTGCTTTCATTTAATCGTATCTTCGTGATACAACACAACCCCCTCTGCTATCGTTTCATTTGCCTGGTGGTTGTGAATTGCTTTCATTTAATCGTATCTTCGTGATACAACACAACGCTTGCCACACTGACTGCGTGTCAAAACGCGTTGTGAATTGCTTTCATTTAATCGTATCTTCGTGATACAACACAACTTCCGACATGGAAAACACGCTGAAGCATGTGTTGTGAATTGCTTTCATTTAATCGTATCTTCGTGATACAACACAAC